>NZ_JACASJ010000007.1:0-84134 GCF_013391025.1 Enterobacter sp. SECR19-1250
GGCGATGTTATTCACCCTGGCCAACCTGTTTCGGGTGGACCAAATGATACGTCAGTGGGAGAGATCTCAGTAAAAACCGGAAATAACGCCAGAAATGGTGGAAAAAATAGCCTAAATAGGCTGATTCGATGTGTTTGCGGGAAAAAAATCGGCCCAGATCCGCGAAATTTTAATCAGCGAGTCAGCTTGGGAAGAAATGACCTGCTTATTCGCACCTTCCCTAAGAGTACTGATGGTTCAAGTCAGGGTGAAAATAATCGTAATATTACCGTCGCATTAGCGGGAAGTATTGACCCGCTTGCTTTCCAGACAGCAACATTTCCGCTGGTAACGTCTCTGGCTATTCAGAATACCACAACGCTTTCCATTACCGATGATACCCGGCTGGATGGTCAGTTGACGATCAGCCTAAAGTATCTGTAATTCTTTCAAATTTAAAGTGAGTTAAATTTAATGCAGAGGGAACACCCTTTCTCTCAAAAATAAGCGCCATCAACACGGAATGTTAAGTAGTGCTTTCAAGGAATATACATATGACATGCTCTAAAAAGGTTTTATTTAAAACACTCGCTGCCGCAGCTTTATTCTCTGTGCAGTTTGGCGTACATGCAGCCGGTATGGTGCCAGAAACCAGTCTGCTGGTGATTGATGAAGCGACCCACAGTGGCACCATTAACGTCAAAAATACCGATAGCCATCCGTCGCTGCTGTACACCGACGTGGTGGATCTGCCAGATGATAAAGGCCTGAAACTCGTCACCACTCAGCCCGTGGTGCGTCTCGAGCCCGGTCAGACTCAGCAATTGCGCTTCATCCTGCAAACCAGCAAACCGCTGGACGTTGAGCACTACAAGCGTGTGACCTTTGAAGGGATCCCGCCGAAGAGCGATGACAATAAAGTGAAAATTGGCATCAATATTCGTCAGGACCTGCCCGTACTGATTCGCCCTGCGAAGCTGGCCGTGGTAACCGATGCGTGGAAATTCCTCGAATGGACCGCGTCAGGCACGTCCGTCACGGTAAAAAACCCAAGCAAATATGTTGTGCGTCTGGCACAGAACGTGGTTCTGCAGCCTTCAGGCATCAGCGGATCGCTTGTCAAAACCTACATTTTACCCGGTGAAACCATGACGGTTTCTATGGGCAAATCCGTCAGTGGAAACACGAAAGTGAAGTTTTTCCCGGCCAGCCGCTATGGGGTCGAAGTGCCCAGCTTTATCTCGGATCTCAATAAAAAATAAAGGATTATGGCGGTGCGTAAAAAAAGCCAACTTGCACTTTTTGTGCGCGCTGTGATTTATAGCGCAATACCTCTGATGTTGCTTGATGCTCCCTCCCTCCACGCGAGGGAGGTGACGTTTGATACTGATATCCTGAAATCACGTGGTCTTGGGGCCGATCTAAACCGCTATTTTGCACAAGCGCCGCGCTTTTTACCGGGGACGCATTCCGTTTCTGTCAAAGTGAACGGTAACGATCGCGGAACAGCGGCCGTACGCTTCAGTGAAGACGGAACGATGTGCGTTGATAACGACTTCCTGGAATTTGCAGGTCTCATGCCGGTGCCCATAAAGGCGAATGAGACCTGCCATGATCTGCGTAGCGATTACGCTCAGGCGGTGATCAATCCCTTGCCAAACCAGGAAGCGGTCGAGCTTTATCTGCCAGCGGAAGCACTTAACAGCCTGAGCGCTGATGTCAAAAATTTCCAGCATGGCGGCACGGCAGGCATGCTTAACTACTCGCTCTTCAGCACCAAAAACGAATACAGCGGAAGTGACAGCAGCAGTAACCGTTACTCACAGGCAAGCCTGGAGGCGGGCTTCAACGCGATGGACTGGTCGCTACGCAGCCGCTATATCCTGACGGATGACAACGGCAACCGAAACGCAGAGAGTATTTATACCTACGCAGAGCATGTGTTTGTTCCTCAACGCCTGACCATGCAGGTGGGGGAAATTAACGCCATGTCAGATGTGTTAAGCGGCGTCCCGATTACCGGTGTGCAGTTAATGCCGACCAGCGGTCTGCAGAAAGACAGTTCGGGGGTGAGCGTATCCGGTATTGCCCGAACCTCGCAGGCGCGCGTTGAAGTGCGTCAAAACGGAAGACTCATTTTCAACACGTTAGTACCGGCGGGCCCGTTCACGCTGGATGACGTCCCGATGGTCCGTAACAATGTCGATCTTGACGTCACCGTTGTGGAGTCCGATGGTTCGACCAATCGCTATATTGTTCCCGCCGCATCCGTAAAAGCACGAAATCTTTCAAAACCAAACGGCCTGACCGTTTCGGCGGGCCAGGTGCGTGGTATAGACAGTGACTACAGCGATCCGCTGGTGTTCAACGTATCCGATGGCTGGCGAATTTTTCCCTGGATGAACCTGCTTGCCTCCGGCGTGGTGGCCGAAGATTACCAGGCCGCGGGGGCGCGCACAGAATTTATGGTTACCGATGGCTGGAACGTCTCGACCAGTATGGCCGCCAGCAACGCGCAATTTGGCGACAGTGATAACGGTATCAAAAACGAACTCCAGAGCGATTACTCGTTGACTGAGAATGTCGGCCTGTCTGCCAGCGTGGCGCATTACAGCGGTGATTATCGCGAACTCGCAGATGCCATGGATGATGATTATCAGGGCTATGACAACAGTTATTCGGCCAACGTACGTTGGTCCACAGAATTGGCCGGGGCATTTAGTGCGGGCCTGAGCTACAACCAGGCCGCAGGAGACGGCGAAGATTCCCGCTACTTGCTTCTGTCGTGGGGGAAAACCTTCAAATACGCTTCAATCAACGTGAACTGGCAAAGCGCAGTGGGCAGCACGGATGACGACCAGGACGACGATCTGCTCTATATCAACCTCAGCATTCCGTTAGGCGGTTCGCAGAGCCTGAGTTCGTATATGCGTAAGCAGGGCGACAGCACCAGCTATGGTCTGGCGAACAGCGGGTCGCTGGGGGAGAACACCAACTACTATATTTCTGCCGATCGTGATGACGAATCACAGGAAAACAGCTTCAACGGCAACATCAACACTAATCTTCACTACACCCAGCTTAGCGTCGGGGGCGGTACCAGCGGCGATCATCAGCGTAACTACAATGCGACCCTGTCTGGCGGCATTGCGATGCACAAAGACGGTGTGACCTTCTCACCGTATTCCATCAAGGACACGTTTGCCATCGCCAGACTCAGCGAACCGAAAGCGGGCGTTGAGATCACCACGCCGCAGGGCACCGTCTGGACCGACCGCTGGGGCCAGGCTGTCATTCCCGGCCTGACTGAATGGCGTAACTCACGTATCGAAGTGGATGCGAACAAGCTACCGCAGAGCATGACCCTGGCGAACGGGACCAAATATATTGCTGCTGCACATGGCTTGGTAAGCGAAGTGAGCTTTAAAGTATTGAACAGTCGCCGCGTGATGTTACGTATTAAGCAGGCCGACGGGAAGCCGCTGACGAAAGGTCTGTCGGTGGTGGATGATAAAAATAACTACGTGGTGACGGTGGTTGATGACGGACATGTCTTCCTGAACGATGCCGATCAGATTAGCGCGCTTTATGCCGTTGATGATGACAATAACCGTCTGTGCAAACTTGATTTTACGCTTCCTGAAAAGCACGACGAAGACGCGTTTTACGAAGAAGTTAAGGGAGTATGTCGATGAACATTCAACGTCTGGCTGCGCTATTGCTGCTTGCTTTACCGTGCCTTTCTTATGCTGACGATTGTCAGCTAACGCTCTCTCAGCCGGTTGTGGATTATCATCAGATGCGGCGTGACAGCATTGTCACCAGCCAGCAGAGCTGGAACAAAATGCCGGAAAAAGACATAAATGTCAGCGTCTATTGCCCGGAAAAACAGCAGATGGCGACGCTGTTACAGGGGGCTTCTGGTCAGAAAGGGCGTTTTCAGTTTGGTCAGAACGGTGGTGTGGCGATAAAGGTCAGCAACCTGACGCTGGATGGTAAAAGCTACAACGTAGGGAAAACAACGGATCAGGTGAATTTTACGCCGGATACTGATAATGGGTCATCGCTCTATATCCGCAATAACGAGGCTGTCGTGGCGGTTGAAAACGGCAGGGTACCCAGCGGCCAGCAGATGAACTTTACCGTCACCATTTTCCCGGTGCTCAATGACAGCGCGTTTAACCATATTTCGGATCAAACCGCGCTGGAGACCGATTTAACCTGGCAACTGCTTAAAAAATAAAAGTTGGCCCGGCAATCGCCGGGCCATTATTTACACTTCCAGATAGTTCAGTATACCGTCTGCCGCCTTACGGCCTTCGGCAATTGCCGTCACCACCAGGTCAGAACCACGAACGATATCACCACCGGCGAAGATTTTCGGGTTGCTGGTCTGGAACTCATTGTCGCTGCCTTCTGGCGCGATAATACGACCCTGCGAATCCAGCTCAACGCTGTGCTTCGCCAGCCACTCCATGCTGTGAGGACGGAAACCGAACGCCATGACGACCGCGTCAGCCGGGATCACGTGCTCAGAACCAGCCACGATCTCCGCGCGACGGCGGCCTTTGGCATCCGGGGCACCCATCTCGGTGCGCGCCATCTTCACGCCGCTCACTTTACCGTTGGCATTCACTTCAATACCCAGAGGCTGGATGTTGAACTGGAACTCCACGCCCTCTTCACGCGCGTTTTTCACTTCGCGTTTTGAGCCCGGCATGTTCTCTTCGTCACGACGGTAAGCACAGATTACGTGCGCCGCGTTCTGACGAATGGAGGTACGCACGCAGTCCATCGCGGTGTCACCACCGCCCAGCACCACCACGCGTTTGCCTTCCATGCTGACGTAAGGCTCATCGGCCGTTTCGCCATATCCCATGATCTTCTTGGTGTTGGCAATCAGGAACGGCAGCGCGTCGTACACGCCTGGCGCGTCTTCGTTCTCGAGCCCGCCACGCATGGACTGATAGGTACCCACGCCCAGGAACACGGCGTCGTAATCCTTCAGCAGATCGTCGAGCTGCACGTCGCGGCCCACTTCTACATTCAGTTTGAACTCAATGCCCATGCCGGTGAAGATTTCACGGCGACGGGTCATAACCTCTTTCTCCAGCTTGAAGGCCGGGATACCGAAGGTCAGCAGGCCGCCGATCTCCGGATGACGGTCAAAGACCACCGCCTTCACGCCGTTACGGGTCAGGACATCCGCACAGGCCAGGCCCGCCGGACCCGCGCCGATGATCGCCACGCGCTTATCGGTTTGCTTCACGCCGGTCATATCCGGACGCCAGCCCATCTCAAACGCTTTATCGTTGATGTAGCGCTCAATGTTACCGATGGTCACCGCGCCAAACTCGTCGTTCAGCGTACAGGAGCCTTCACACAGACGGTCCTGCGGACACACGCGGCCGCACACTTCTGGCAGGGTGTTGGTCTGGTGAGAAAGCTCGGCGGCTTCAAAAATACGCCCTTCGTTGGCCAGCTTCAGCCAGTTAGGGATGTAGTTATGGACCGGACATTTCCACTCACAGTAAGGGTTACCGCAGGACAGGCAGCGGTCTGCCTGTGCTTTGGCCTGGCCTTCTGAAAACGGCTCATAGATTTCTACAAATTCAATTTTACGGATCTTCAGCGGTTTCTTTGGCGGATCAACACGCTGCAGGTCGATAAACTGGTATACGTTCTGGCTCATCTGAATTCCTTACTGCGCCTGCACACGCAGCTCTGCTGCGCTACGACTACGGTGACCTAACAGGGCTTTAACATCGCTGGACTTCGGTTTAACCAGCGCGAATTTCGCAGAGAACGCTGGCCAGTTCGCCAGGATCTCTTCGCCGCGCGAAGAACCGGTATGCTGCACGTGTTCGGTAATCAAACCGCGCAGGTGTTCTTCGTGGATCGCCAGCGTATCAACGTCCAGCACTTCCACCAGTTCTGGGTTCACGCGTTTGCGGAACTCACCATCTTCATCCAGGACGTATGCAAAACCGCCCGTCATACCTGCGCCAAAGTTCACGCCGGTTTTCCCCAGCACGCAAACAATCCCGCCCGTCATGTATTCACAGCCGTTATCGCCAATGCCTTCCACCACGGTGATAGCACCGGAGTTACGCACCGCAAAACGCTCACCCGCACGGCCCGCGGCAAACAGACGGCCACCGGTCGCGCCGTAAAGGCAGGTGTTACCGATGATGCTGGCTTCGTGACTGCGGAAGGCAGAGCCCACCGGAGGACGCACTGCCAGCAGACCACCCGCCATGCCTTTACCGACGTAGTCGTTAGCATCGCCAGTCAGGTAAAGCTCAACGCCGCCGGCATTCCACACGCCGAAGCTCTGACCCGCCGTACCGCTGAAGTGCGCGGTGATCGGATCCGCTGCCAGCCCCTGATCGCCGTGCGTTTGCGCGATGTAACCAGAGAGCGACGCACCCACAGAGCGGTCGGTGTTGCGGATATCAAACCAGAACGTTTTGCTCTGCTTCTCATCCACATATGGCTTCGCCTGCTGCAGCAGCTGCGCGTTCAGCACGCCATTGTCGAACGGCGGGTTGTTCTCGGTGCAGTAGACCGCTTTACCCGGATGCGGCTCGGCCGTTTCCAGCAGCTTGCCCAGATCCAGTTTCTGCTGTTTGGCAGTGAAACCGTCCAGCTCTTTCAGCAGGTCGGTACGGCCAATCAGATCCACCAGACGTTTTACACCCAGTTGCGCCATCAGCTCGCGGGTTTCACGGGCGATGAAGTCAAAGTAGTTTGTCACTTTGAACGGCAGGCCGTGATAGTGGTTCTTACGCAGCTTCTCGTCCTGGGTTGCAACGCCGGTCGCACAGTTGTTCAGGTGGCAAATACGCAGGTATTTACAGCCCAGCGCAACCATCGGGCCGGTACCAAAGCCGAAGCTTTCCGCACCCAGAATCGCCGCTTTGATGATGTCGAGGCCGGTTTTCAGGCCGCCGTCCACCTGCAGACGGATCTTATGACGCAGACCGTTTGCCACCAGTGCCTGTTGGGTTTCCACCAGGCCCAGCTCCCACGGACAACCCGCGTATTTCACGGAAGAGAGCGGGCTTGCACCAGTACCACCGTCATAACCGGCGATGGTGATGAGATCCGCATAGGCTTTCGCCACACCGGTCGCGATGGTGCCGACGCCCGGTTCGGAAACCAGCTTCACGGAGATCATCGCTTTCGGGTTGACCTGTTTCAGGTCGAAAATCAGCTGCGCCAGATCCTCGATAGAGTAGATATCGTGATGCGGCGGCGGGGAGATCAGCGTCACGCCCGGTACCGAGTAACGCAGTTTGGCGATGTACGGGGTGACTTTATCACCCGGTAACTGACCGCCTTCGCCCGGTTTTGCCCCCTGAGCGACTTTAATCTGAATGACGTCGGCGTTGACCAGGTACGCTGGCGTTACGCCAAAGCGACCAGATGCCACCTGCTTGATACGGGACACTTTATTGGTGCCGTAGCGGGCAGGATCTTCACCGCCTTCACCGGAGTTAGAGTTACCGCCGATACTGTTCATCGCTTCGGCCAGCGCCTCGTGGGCTTCCGGGCTTAATGCGCCGATGGACATCGCAGCGGTGTCGAAGCGTTTGAACAGCTCAGACGCAGGCTCTACGTCGTCGATGCTGACCGCTTCATCACCCGGGTTCAGCGCCAGCAGATCGCGCAGTGTGGCTGCCGGGCGGTTGTTCACCAGCTCAGCATACTGCTGATAATCGCTGTACTCGCCGCTCTGGACGGCCTGCTGCAGCGTGCGCACCACGTCCGGGTTGTAGGCGTGATACTCGCCACCGTGAACGTACTTCAGCAGACCACCTTGCTCCAGCGGCTTACGTGCCAGCCAGGCGCGTTTAGACAGGTTCACCAGATCCTGCTGGAAGTCGGCAAAACCGGCTCCACCGATGCGGCTGACCACGCCCTGGAAGCAGAGGTTTGCCACGTCGTTATGCAGGCCAACCGCTTCAAACAGCTTCGAGCAGCGGTAAGAGGCGATGGTCGAGATGCCCATTTTGGACATGATCTTGTAAAGGCCTTTGTTGATGCCGTTACGGTAGTTCAGCATCACGGTACGGTAATCTTTGTCGATCGCGCGGGTGTCCACCAGACGAGCCAGCGTTTCGTAGGCCAGGTATGGATAGATCGCCGTCGCACCAAAGCCTAACAGCACGGCAAAGTGGTGCGGATCGCGTGCGCTTGCGGTTTCAACAATGATGTTGGCGTCGCAGCGCAGGCTCTTATCGACCAGACGCGTCTGGATAGCCCCCACCGCCATTGGCGCAGGTACCGGCAGGCGGTTCTTCGCAATATTACGGTCAGACAGCACCAGCAGAACGGTGCCGTTACGCACCATCTGTTCCGCTTTGTCACACAGCGCGTTCACCGTCTCTTCGAGGGTCGCTTCGGTCACGTCGAAGGTGATATCGAGCGTGTCAGCGCGGTAGTGATCCTCTTTCAGCGTGGTGAGCTGTTTGAAATCGGAGTAAAGCAGGATCGGAGATTTAAAGGTCAGGCGGTGAGCCTGGCCTTCTGCCTCGCAGAAGACGTTCATCTCGCGACCAATGCTTGTTGCCAATGACATGACGTGGGCTTCACGCAGCGGGTCGATTGGCGGGTTGGTCACCTGTGCAAACTGTTGACGGAAGTAGTCATAAATTACACGTGGCTGACTGGAGAGCACGGCAAACGGGGTATCGTCACCCATGGAGCCGACAGCCTCCTGGCCGTTTTCACCAAGCACGCGGATGACGGAATCCAGCTCTTCCGCACTGTAGTTAAACTGCTTCTGGAAGCTTGCCAGCGTATCGTCGTCCAACTCGCGGCTGCCCACTTCTTCGTCCGGCAGATCTTCGAACGGCACCAGACGGCGCACGTTTTTCTCCATCCACTCTTTATAGGGATGGCGGCTCTTCAGATCGTTGTCTGTTTCAGCGGAGTGCAGAATACGCCCACCGCGGGTATCGATAACCATCAGCTCGCCCGGCCCAACACGGCCTTTCTCAACCACTTCGTCAGGCTGGTAATCCCAGATACCGACTTCTGAGGCGCAGGTGATGAGCTTGTCTTTGGTGATGACGTAGCGCGCCGGACGCAGACCGTTACGGTCCAGGTTACAGGCGGCAAAACGACCGTCGGACATGACGATGCCCGCCGGGCCATCCCATGGCTCCATGTGCATGGAGTTAAAGTCAAAGAATGCGCGCAGCTCCGGATCCATATCCGGGTTGTTCTGCCAGGCCGGTGGCACGAGCAGACGCATGGCACGCACGATATCCATGCCGCCTGCCAGCAGCAGCTCCAGCATGTTATCCATGGAACTGGAGTCAGAGCCGGTTTCGTTAACGAACGGCGCAGCATCATGCAGGTCCGGGATCAGTGGGGTCTGGAACTTATAGGTACGGGCGCGCGCCCACTGGCGGTTACCGGTGATGGTGTTGATCTCGCCGTTGTGCGCCAGATAGCGGAACGGCTGTGCCAGCGGCCAGCGTGGAACGGTGTTGGTGGAGAAGCGCTGGTGGAACAGGCAAATGGCCGATTCCAGACGCAGGTCCGCCAGGTCCAGGTAGAAGCGCGGCAGGTCAGCCGGCATACACAGACCTTTATAGATGTTCACCAGGTTCGAGAGGCTACAGACATAGAACTCTTTGTCGTCCTGGAGACGTTTTTCAATGCGGCGGCGGGCAATAAACAGACGGCGTTCCATATCACGTGGACGCCAGCCCGCAGGCGCATTAACAAAAATCTGTTCAATACGAGGCAGCGAGGAGAGGGCGATTTCACCGAGCACCCCTTCGTTGGTTGGCACATCGCGCCAGCCGACAATAGAAAGGGTTTCACGCTGAAGTTCTTCTTCAACGATGCGGCGTGAGGCGGCAGCTTTTTCAGGATCCTGATTCAGGAACAGCATACCGACAGCGTAGTTTTTGGCTAAACGCCAGCCGCGCTCTTCCGCCACGATACGGAAGAAACGATCCGGTTTTTGCAGCAGCAGGCCGCAACCGTCGCCGGTTTTACCATCGGCAAGGATGGCACCACGGTGCTGCATACGGGCCAGTGCGTGAATAGCAGTACGCACTACCTTGTGGCTAGGTTCGCCTTCTATGTGGGCGATCAGGCCGAAACCACAGTTATCCTTCTCAAGGGATTTATCGTACAACATATCAGTGAACCTCCCCAGGCTCGTCGGGCTTCCCACTGAACCGTGGCGCACAGGCACAGAAAGAGCATGGCGACGGGGTTTGCGTTTCATACGCGGACCTCACATTCGCCCTCTTTTCATCCTTTCGCGCAGGTAAACAAGTTTGAGGACTTGCTTCAGAGGGAATCTCAATTACTGCATAAATATGATGAGCAGGCCGCTCATCCAGAAAGCTTCCAGCGGATTTCCAACTTATCGGGAATTGGTACACAGGTCAAATGGCAATCTTATTTATACAAAAATGTGCTATAGAGAATATAATACATTGTATTTAAAAGATATTTAACTATTTTTACAACCACTAAGCGCCCTGCGAAGTCGCAGCGGAGTGTGATCTGACTCACTATATGAAAGCGGTATTATTGATGCAGCGTGCTGAATGCCGGTTTTTTTACAGGATAATAAACTGCTGTGCGGTTTAAACCCGCATAAAGTCACTGTTTTTCAGTGCTGGCGTTATAAATAAAAAAACAATCAGAACATAAGGAAAAGTAATCACATTTGGCGTGAATGAAATTGCAGTAATCTTGAGTAGTTATTCAAATAGATAAAGGCCAGCCAGGGCGATTGATCCAGGTCATCGCCGATGGTGGCTAAAAATGGCAGGCTTGTCCCCTTTCTTCGGGACGGTCTATCAGATTATGCAGTTACAGAAATTAGTCAATATGTTTGGTGGGGATCTTTTGCAGCGCTACGGGCAAAAGGTTCACAAGCTGACGCTGCATGGCGGTTTTAGCTGCCCGAATCGCGATGGTACGCTCGGGCGCGGCGGCTGCACCTTCTGTAACGTGGCCTCCTTTGCGGACGAGGCGCAGCAGCATAAATCTATCGCGGAACAGCTCGCGCATCAGGCCCGTCTTGTGAACCGGGCAAAGCAGTATCTGGCCTATTTCCAGGCCTACACCAGCACATGGGCGGAAGTGCAGGTGCTGCGTTCGATGTATCAACAGGCGGTCGCTCAGGCGAACATTGTCGGGCTGTGTGTCGGTACGCGTCCGGACTGCGTGCCCGACGCGGTGCTGGATTTACTCAGCGAGTATAAAGAGCAGGGCTATGAGATCTGGCTGGAACTAGGCCTGCAAAGCGCGCATGACAAAACCCTGCACCGTATTAATCGCGGCCATGATTTTGCCTGCTATCAGCGCACCACCCGCCTGGCCCGCGAACGTGGCCTGAAAGTCTGCACGCATCTGATTGTCGGCCTGCCGGGAGAAGGGCAGCAGCATGGCCTGGAGACGCTGGAAAAAGTCGTTGAGACAGGCGTGGACGGGATCAAGCTGCACCCGCTGCATATTGTGCAGGGCAGCATTATGGCCAAAGCCTGGCAAGCCGGGCGGTTAAACGGCATCGCACTCGACGAGTATACGGTAACGGCAGGGGAGATGATCCGTCATACGCCGCCCGAGATTGTCTATCACCGTATCTCCGCCAGCGCCCGCCGTCCAACGCTTCTGGCACCGCTATGGTGTGAGAACCGCTGGACGGGGATGGTGGAGATTGACTGCTATCTGCATGAGCACGGTGTGCAGGGCTCGGCGCTGGGACGGCCGTGGGTCGCTCCGCTACCGGCGGCGACCGCCTAACAGACTCCCCAGCATGCCGCGCACTATCTGATTCGTGACCTGCCGCGCGGCGCTTTTCGCCATCGTCTGTACAACGCCATCGCGCTTGCCGCCGCGCGGCCCGGTACTGCCAAACAAAATGTCTTTCAGCCCACCCAGAATGCCGTCATCCACCGCGACTGACTGCCCCTTGGCGGGTGGGGCGTCCTGCGAGTCGGTGGTGGCCTGTACCCCTTTTTGCAGCATCTCGAAGGCAGATTCGCGATCCACTTCATCTTCGTATTTCCCGTAAACCGGGGAGTGGTTAATCAGTCCGTTGCGCTCATCGTCCGTTACCGGCCCCATTCGCGAGCAAGGGGCAATCACCATGGCGCGTTCCACAATGGACGGGCTGCCTTTGGCATCCAGGAAGGAGATCAGCGCCTCACCGGTACCCAGCGCCTGAATCGCCGCTTCGGTATCAAAGGCCGGGTTCGCGCGCATGGTTTGTGCGGCAGCTTTGACGGCTTTCTGATCTTTTGGCGTAAAGGCGCGCAGGGCGTGCTGGACGCGATTACCGAGCTGCCCCAGCACATTATCGGGGATATCCGACGGGTTTTGCGAAACAAACCACACGCCGACGCCTTTGGAGCGGATCAGCCGGATAACCTGCTCGATCTTGTCGAGCAGCACCTGCGGCGCATCGTTGAACAGCAGGTGCGCTTCGTCGAAGAAGAACACCAGCTTCGGCTTCTCAAGGTCGCCCGCCTCCGGCAGCTGTTCGTAAAGTTCAGAGAGCATCCACAGCAGGCTGGCGGCGTAGAGTTTCGGCATCTGATAGAGCTTCTCTGAGCTCAGAATGTTGATGATGCCTTTGCCGTTGCTGTCAGTGCGCATCCAGTCTTTGATATCGAGCATCGGCTCGCCGAAGAAATGCTCTGCACCCTGTTGCTCCAGCGTCAGTAACCCGCGCTGAATGGCCCCCACGGAGGCACTGCTGATGTTGCCGTACTGGTTCTGGAAGGATTTAGCGTTATCGCCGATGTATTGGGTAATGGCGCGCAGATCTTTGAAATCGAGCAGCAGCAGCCCCTGATCGTCGGCAATACGGAAGATGATGTTCAACACCCCGGACTGGACATCGTTGAGATTCAGAAGACGGGCCAGCAGCAGCGGGCCAAGATCGGAGACGGTGGCACGTACCGGATGACCTTTCTCACCAAAGATATCCCAGACAACTACCGGGTTGTTGTGCGGCGTCCAGTCATTGACGCCGATATTTTTCAGACGCTCAAGGAGTTTTTCTGAGGGTGCCCCCTCCTGAGCCACACCGGTTAAATCGCCTTTTACATCGGCCATAAAGACCGGCACGCCAATCTCAGAGAGCGATTCGGCCAGCTTCTGCAGGGTAACGGTTTTCCCCGTCCCGGTGGCGCCGGTGATCAGGCCGTGACGGTTCGCCATCGCAGGCAGTAAAAACAGCTCTTTCTCCAGCGTCCTGGCAATTAACAATGGTGTACTCATGATACTCATCCTCTCTTAGTCCTGGGTGGAGTATAGGCAACCTGACGGCAAAATGGCGTTAAAAATTCCTTACTTTGCGGCGTATTACCCAGCGCGGACTATGCTTTTGCATACGGTTCACAACAAGTTGAGAATGTATGTCCAGATTCTTTTTTAATAATCGCAAACAACTGGTCAACGATGCTATTGAAGGCATTCTGATTTCTGCTCCGCACGGTAACCTCGTCAAGCTTGATGTTGATCCTGCCATTCGCATTGTGGCCCGCAGCGACTGGGACAAGAGCCGCGTGGCGGTGATCTCCGGTGGCGGTTCCGGCCACGAGCCTGCACACGCCGGGTTTGTCGGCAAAGGTATGTTGACGGCAGCAGTGTGCGGCGATCTGTTCGCCTCGCCGAGCGTGGATGCGGTGCTGAATGCCATTGTGGCGGTGACGGGTGACCGTGGCTGCCTGCTGATCGTTAAAAACTACACCGGTGACCGCCTGAATTTTGGTCTGGCGGCAGAAAAGGCGAAACGCTACGGCCTGAAGGTGGAGATGGTCATTGTGGCAGACGATATTGCGCTGCCGGACAACAAACAGCCGCGCGGCATTGCCGGTACGGCGCTGGTTCATAAGATCGCGGGTTATGCCGCAGAGCACGGAAAATCGCTGAGTGAAGTGCGTGATATTGCGCAACAGGCCTGCGATAACCTCTGGAGCCTGGGCGTTGCGATGCAAACGTGTAACCTGCCGGGAAGCGACGAGGAAGAAGGACGCATTAAGCAAGGTCATGTCGAGCTGGGTCTGGGCATTCATGGTGAGCCGGGGGCTTCCGTCGTGGATACGCAGAACAGTAAAGCGATTATCGACACGCTGGTGACGCCGCTCAAGGCGAAGGCGGGTGACGGGCGCTTCGCAGTGTTGATCAATAACCTGGGGGGCGTATCAGCGCTCGAGATGGCTCTGCTCACCAAAGAGCTGGCCCACTCGGCACTGAAAGATAACCTGGCGTACCTGATTGGCCCGGCACCGCTGGTGAGCGCCCTGGATATGAAAGGCTTTTCGCTGACGCTGCTGAAGCTAAACGATCTGTTCGAAAAAGCCCTTCATGAAGAGGTTGAGACGCTGGGCTGGCAGAAGCCGGTGGCGTTTGCCCCGCTGCGTACCCAGGAGCATAGCGCGATCCATGACCGCGTGGAGTTTACCCCGTCCGCAAATCCGCAGGTGGGCGAATATGTCTCTGTGGTGACAAAGACGTTGATTCAGCTGGAAAACCGTCTGAACGCGCTGGATGCGAAAGTGGGGGATGGCGATACCGGATCCACCTTTGCGCAAGGGGCGCGGGAGATTGCGCAGCGTCTGGAGGAGAACAACCTTCCTCTTAACGACGTGTCGACATTACTTCTGCTGGTGGGCGAGCGGCTGGCAACGGTGATGGGCGGATCGAGTGGCGTATTAATGTCGATCTTTTTCACGGCAGCCGGACAAAAGCTGCATGACGGACAATCGCTTGCGGATGCATTGCTGAGCGGGCTGGCACAGATGAAGCAGTATGGCGGGGCCGATCTCGGCGATCGCACGCTGATCGATGCGCTACAGCCGGCGCTGGAGGCGTTGCAGAAAAACGATCTTCAGGCGGCGGCGCAGGCGGCACAGCAGGGCGCAGAGGCCACGGCCAGAATGGGCAAAGCGGGCGCGGGACGTTCGTCGTATGTGAATAAAGAGAATCTGGATGGGGTAATGGATCCGGGAGCGGTCGCGGTGGCAGAGGTGTTTAAGGCCATGGTAGAAGCAAAACGGTAACAACCGTTACCGTTTTTAGTGTTTGCGCCCTCTCCCGGTGGGAGAGGGGGGGGGGTCACATTAAAAATCTGCTTTCAACACCACACGGTAACGGGCTTTGCCGTCACGCACGTGCTGGATCGCTTCGTTGATTTTCGACATCGGATAGAGTTCGGTGGTTGGCGATACTTTCGTGCGCCCGGCGAACTTCATCAGTTTGCGCAACTCGAACGGCGTGCCGGTTGCAGAGCCGGACACGCTGCGATCCCCGCCGATCAGGGTAAACGCCGGAACCGGCAGCGGCTTCAGCACGGCACCCACCGTATGGAAGTTACCGCCGTAGGCCAGTGCTTCAAAGTACGGCTGCCAGTCGAGATCGACATTAACGGTGTTGATGATCAGATCGAATTGACCCGCCAGTGCTTTCAGCGCGTCTGGATCGCGGCTGTTCACCACTTTATCCGCTCCCATCGCCAGCACTTCTTGCTCTTTCGCCGGGTTAGAACTGAATGCCGTCACTTCGCAGCCCATCGCGTGCAGCAGTTTGATGGCAATATGACCGAGACCCCCGATACCAATCACACCCACACGGCTGGTGGCGGTGATATGGTGCATCAGCAGCGGTTTAAAGACGGTAATGCCGCCGCACAGCAGCGGGCCTGCGGATTCGATATCAATGCTGTCAGGCAACGGAATGACCCACTGCCAGTCGGCGCGCAGTTTATCGGCAAAACCGCCCTTGTTGAGGATGGTTGGAACGGCGCCTTCAAGGCAGTTGATCTGGTTGCCGCTGATACAGGCGTCGCAATGACCGCAGCTGCGTGCCGTCCAGCCAATACCCACGCGCTGGCCCACTTTCAGGCCTTTGTCCTGCGCAGCGCTGCCGAGCGCCACGACGCGGCCAATCACTTCGTGTCCGGCGATCAGTGGATAGCTTGAAAAGCCCCATTCGTTGTCGATCATGGAGAGATCCGAGTGGCAGATCCCGCAGTAATCAACCTGTACTTCGACGTCTTCCGCTTTTAGTTCGCCCGCATCGTACTCGTACAGTTCAAGTTCTGCACCCGCCTGCGGTGCGGCGTAGCTTTTTATCTTCGACATCGTGTTTCCCCCGTTATGGTGTGAACTGAGAGTGTAGAGCATTCAGTTAACCACCGCTTAACAGAAGAGGGCAGCAAAAGTATTTACAGCGTTTTCAGCATCCTGACTTCGCAATCGACGTGGCCGGTGCAGCCCAGCGGTGCATCAATATGCTCAAAGCCGAGATGTTCATACAGGCCGATGGCCTCTTTGAGAAAGGCGGTTGTTTCGAGGTAACAGCGTGTAAAACCCTGATTGCGGGCATAGTCGAGTGCGACCAGCGCCAGTTTCTTCGCCAGGCCTAGTCCGCGAACAGATGGCAGGAAATACATTTTCTGCAGCTCGCAGATATCCGGCTCGCTGCAGCTGAGCGGAGCAACGCCGCCGCCGCCCACCACCTGGCCATTCTGCTCAATAACCCAGTAGGCATGGCCCGGCTGGCTGTAAAGCTGGAACAGCTCGTCCAGATTTGGATCAGCAACCGTATAGCCTTTATCAGCCGTCAGGCCATATTCGGCAGAAACCGTACGGATAACGGCGGCGATAGCCGGGTTGTCCTGCACAGCGATCCGACGCATCGTCGTCGCGACGGGGGTAATCACGCTCATAGCATTACTCATTACAAAAATTGACACACAACTGCTGTTAATAGCACCGCAGAAAGGGGAGTGCAAGCGAGGAGTTTTCAGGAAGAATACCCCTTACGCCCTGAAGCGTAAGGGGTAAAAGCATTACAGGGCCGCAATCACCGCCTGCTGCTCAATCAGCTTGGTCTTCGCATCGGCGAAAGCAACCAGGCGTTCACGCTCTTTGGCGATGACCGCTTCCGGCGCTCGGGCGACAAAGCCTTCGTTCGCCAGTTTGCTTTCGATTTTGCCAATTTCCACGTCGACTTTCGCCACTTCTTTCGCCAGACGTGCCAGCTCAGCGTCTTTGTCGACGAGACCCGCCATTGGGATCAGCAGCTCAGCGCCGTCGATGATTTTCGTCACGGAGACCGGACCTTTGTCATCGGCTGGCAGCACGGTGATGCTTTCCAGACGCGCCATGGTTTTCAGGAAGGTATTGTTCTCGGTGACACGACGAACAGCCGCATCGCTGCAACCGCGCAGGAGCAGCTCCAGCGGTTTGCCCGGGGCGATGTTCATTTCTGCACGGATGTTACGTACAGCGACGATCGCCTGCTTCAGCCACTCAGTATCCGCTGAGGCAGCTTCATCCACTTTAGCGGCATCGAATTCCGGGAACGGCTGCAGCATGATGGTGTCGGCGTTGATGCCCGCGATCGCTTTCACACGCTGCCAGATGGTTTCGGTGATAAATGGAATGATCGGGTGCGCCAGACGCAGCAGGCCTTCCAGCACGGTAATCAGCGTATTACGCGTACCGCGCAGTTCTGCCTCCGTTCCGCCGTTCATGACCGGCTTCGCCAGCTCCAGGTACCAGTCACAGAACTGGTTCCAGGTGAATTCGTACAGAATGCCCGCCGCGATGTCGAAGCGGTAGCTGTCCAGCGCCTCGCGGAACGCTTTCACCGTCTGGTTGAATTCCGCCAGGATCCAGCGGTCGGCCAGAGAGAGGATCATCTCGCCGCCGTTGAAGCCGCAATCCTGACCTTCGGTGTTCATCAGCACGAAACGGCTGGCGTTCCACAGTTTGTTACAGAAGTTACGGTAACCTTCCAGACGCTTCATGTCCCAGTTGATGTCGCGACCGGTAGAGGCCAGCGCCGCCAGAGTGAAACGCAGGGCGTCGGTACCGTGAGATTCAATCCCGTTCGGGAACTGCTTCTCGGTGCGCTTGCGGATCTTCTCTGCCAGCTGTGGCTGCATCATGTTACCGGTGCGTTTTTCCAGCAGCTCTTCCAGGGAGATCCCGTCCACCATATCCAGCGGGTCAATGACGTTGCCCTTGGATTTGGACATCTTCTGGCCTTCATCGTCACGGATAAGACCGGTCATATAGACGGTATGGAACGGAACCTGCGGCTTGCCGTTTTCATCTTTAATAAAGTGCATGGTCATCATGATCATGCGGGCAATCCAGAAGAAGATGATATCGAAGCCGGACACCATCACGCTGGTTGGGTGGAACTGACGCAGCGCGTCGGTGTTCTCTGGCCAGCCGAGGGTGGAGAAGGTCCACAGCGCGGAGGAGAACCAGGTATCCAGCACGTCTTCGTCCTGACGCAGGGCGACATCCGCGCTCAGGTTGTTTTCCTGACGCACTTCATCTTCGCTGCGCCCAACGTATACGTTGCCTTCGTTGTCGTACCATGCCGGGATACGGTGACCCCACCACAGCTGACGGGAGATACACCAGTCCTGAATATCGCGCATCCAGGAGAAGTACATGTTTTCGTACTGCTTCGGCACGAACTGAATGCTGCCGTTTTCAACCGCTTCAACAGCCGGTTTTGCCAGCACGTCGGCACGCACATACCACTGGTCGGTCAGCATTGGCTCGATAACCACGCCACCACGGTCGCCGTACGGCACGGTCAGATCGTGAGGTTTAATCTCTTCCAGCAGGCCGAGTGCGTCAACGGCAGCCACAATCGCTTTACGCGCGGCAAAGCGTTCCAGCTTCTGGAACTCTGCCGGAATGTCGCTTGAGTAAACGTCGGATTCGTTGCCTTTGGTGTCATACACTTCTGCGCTTTCACGGATGTCACCGTCGAAGGTAAGAATGTTGATCATCGGCAGGGCGTGACGACGACCCACTTCGTAGTCGTTGAAGTCGTGCGCCGGGGTGATTTTCACGCAGCCGGTGCCTTTTTCCATGTCGGCGTGTTCGTCGCCCACTATCGGAATGCGGCGGTTCACCAGCGGCAGCACCACGAATTTGCCAATCAGATCTTTATAACGCGGATCTTCCGGGTTAACGGCCACGCCGGTATCGCCCAGCAGGGTTTCCGGACGGGTGGTCGCCACCACTAAGTAATCTTTACCGTCTGCGGTTTTCGCGCCGTCGGCCAGCGGATAGCGGATGTGCCACATGGAGCCTTTAGACTCGCGGTTTTCCACTTCCAGGTCAGAGATTGCGGTGCGCAGTTTCGGGTCCCAGTTAACCAGGCGTTTGCCACGGTAAATCAGGTCTTCTTTGTACAGACGGACGAACACTTCTTTTACGGCGTTGGAAAGGCCTTCGTCCATGGTGAAACGCTCGCGCTCCCAGTCTACGGAGTTACCGAGACGGCGCATCTGACGGGTAATGGTGCCGCCAGATTCTGCTTTCCACTGCCAGATTTTATCGATAAAGGCGTCGCGACCGTAATCGTGACGGGTTTTACCCTCTTCAGCGGCAATCTTACGCTCAACCACCATCTGGGTCGCGATACCCGCGTGGTCAGTCCCCGCCTGCCACAGGGTGTTTTTGCCCTGCATGCGCTGGTAGCGGATCATGGTATCCATGATGGTCTGCTGGAAGGCATGACCCATATGCAAACTGCCGGTGACGTTCGGCGGCGGGATCATGATGCAGAAGGACTCTTTGCTTTCATCGCCGTTAGGCTTGAAATAGCCCTGCTGTTCCCAGTGCTCGTAAAGCGGCTGTTCGATATCGCGTGGGTTATATGTCTTTTCCATTATTTCCAGGTTGCCGTATTCAGGTTAAAACCAGCCAGGCGGTACGCTTTGTAGCGTTCGCGCGCCAGTTGTTTCAAGGATTCTTCGTAAGGAACAAAGTCTACCACTTCTGTGAAAGCGGTGGCAAAATCTGCAAAATCTATCCGCAGGCTAATCAGAATATCGCGCGCGCTGCTGTTGCGCTTTTGCGGCCAGGCTATCTCGACCGGTGCGCCGCCGCGCGGCCCTTCGCCAGACAGGTTATGCGGTACAAAACTCTCCGGCGGGCGCGCCCACAGCGCTTCGTCAAGACGAATCGCCTGCTGTTCATCTTCACAGGCAATCAGAACCCGTTTACCTGCGCGCCAACGTTCTGCGGCAATTTCACACACCAGCTGTTCTACGGCGCTGAGGCCATCCTGATGGGTGTCATTGTCCAGAAGGTAGAACGTTGCATTCTTCATATATGGGGCTTCTTGTGCTCACTTTAAATGCTTAAGCCGGGTGGCGGCTTCGCCTTACCCGGCCTACGATTTACTGCCGTTTTGAATTACTCGTCGCCATTAAATCCGGCGCGGTTTAGCAGGAACTGCGACAGCAACGCAACCGGACGGCCGGTCGCGCCTTTGGCTTTTCCGGAGCGCCATGCGGTGCCGGCAATATCCAGGTGTGCCCAGTTGTACTTGCGGGTGAAGCGTGCCAGGAAGCAGCCCGCGGTGATGGCACCACCAGGACGGCCGCCGATGTTCGCCATGTCCGCAAAGTTAGACTCCAACTGCTCCTGGTATTCGTCACCCAGTGGCAGACGCCATGCGCGGTCGCCGGCTTGTTCGGACGCGCCGATAAGTTCGTGTGCCAGCGGATTGTGGTTCGACATCAGGCCGGTGATGTGGTGGCCCAGCGCGATCACGCAGGCACCGGTCAGGGTGGCCACGTCGATCACCACGTCAGGTTCGAAGCGTTCAACGTAGGTTAATACGTCGCACAGCACCAGACGGCCCTCGGCATCGGTGTTCAGCACCTCAACGGTCTGGCCGGACATGGTGGTCAGGACATCACCCGGACGATAAGCGCGTCCACCCGGCATGTTTTCGCAGCCCGCCAGCACGCCGATAACGTTAATCGGTAACTGAAGTTCAGCCACCATACGCATCACGCCATACACCGCCGCTGCACCACACATGTCGTACTTCATCTCATCCATGCCTTCAGAAGGCTTGATGGAGATACCACCGGAATCGAAGGTCAGGCCTTTGCCGACCAGCACAACAGGACGCGCGTCTTCTGACGGATTGCCCTTGTATTCGATAACCGACATCAGGGATTCGTTCTGCGAGCCGTTGCCCACCGCCAGGTAAGAGTGCATACCCAGCTCTTTCATCTGCTGTTCGCCGATAACGCGGGTGATGACATTCTTGCTGTAGGAGTCAGCCAGCTGGCGCGCCTGAGAGGCCAGATAGGCGGCGTTACAGATATTAGGCGGCATGTTGCCCAGATCTTTTGCGGCTTTAATCCCGGCGGCAATCGCCAGACCGTGCTGGATGGCGCGCTCGCCGCTGGTGAGTTCGCGACGGGTTGGCACGTTAAAGACCATTTTACGCAGCGGACGGCGCGGCTCGCTTTTGTTGGTCTTGAGCTGATCGAAGCTGTACAGGCTCTCTTTTGCGGTTTCGACAGCCTGGCGCACTTTCCAGTAGGTGTTACGACCTTTGACGTGCAGTTCGGTCAGGAAGCAAACGGCTTCCATTGAGCCGGTGTCATTCAGGGTATTAATTGTTTTCTGAATCACCTGCTTATACTGACGTTCATCCAGCTCGCGCTCTTTACCGCAGCCAATCAGCAGAATACGTTCGGACAGCACGTTCGGAACATGGTGCAGTAACAGCGTCTGCCCAGGTTTGCCTTCCAGTTCGCCACGGCGCAGCAGGGCGCTAATGTAGCCGTCACTGATTTTATCAAGTTGCTCGGCGATCGGGGAGAGTCGGCGTGGTTCAAAGACGCCCACAACGATGCAGGCACTCCGCTGTTTCTCCGGGCTACCGCTTTTTACACTGAACTCCATGCACTACGCTCCTGAATCTTAAAGACAACAGCGGCTGCTACGGATAGATTTAAACCTTTCGTAACTCAAGTCCGCTGTTGTGGTGACTTCGTGTTAATCTTACGTTATTACGGTTTCGACACGTCAGAAAAAGTCCTGAAGCGTGAATCCGCCGGGTGTTTTAATCTTAGCGATGATTTCGACGACTCAAGAGAATAAATGACGTTTAAGCCATGAAACAAGCGATTTTCCAGCAAAGAGACGGGTTTTTACGGGCGTATTTAAAGTGATAATCATAAGATATCTGGTGCGGGAGACGCTCAAAAGCCAACTGGCGATCCTCTTCATCCTGCTGCTGATTTTTTTCTGTCAGAAGCTGGTCAAGATCCTCGGTGCGGCCGTTGACGGCGAAATTCCAACGAATCTGGTGCTTTCCCTGCTTGGTTTAGGGATCCCGGAAATGGCGCAGCTTATTCTGCCGCTAAGTCTTTTCCTCGGTCTGCTCATGACGCTCGGTAAGCTTTATACCGAGAGTGAAATCACGGTGATGCATGCCTGTGGTTTGAGCAAGGCTGTTCTGGTGAAAGCCGCCATGATACTGGCGCTGTTCACGGGTATCGTCGCCGCGGTGAATGTGATGTGGGCGGGCCCAATGTCCTCTCGTCATCAGGATGAAGTGCTGGCTGAAGCAAAAGCGAACCCCGGTATGGCGGCATTAGCGCAGGGGCAGTTCCAGCAGGCGACCGACGGAAACTCAGTGCTGTTTATTGAGAGCGTTGACGGCAGTAAATTCAACGACGTCTTCCTGGCACAGCTGCGGACCAAAGGAAACGCCCGTCCATCGGTGGTGGTGGCAGACTCCGGTCAGCTTGCGCAGCGCAAAGATGGTTCCCAGGTCGTGACGCTGAATAAAGGCACCCGCTTTGAAGGCACCGCGATGCTTCGTGACTTCCGTATTACGGATTTCCAGAACTATCAGGCCATTATTGGTCATCAGGCGGTGGCGCTCGATCCAACGGATACCGAGCAAATGGATATGCGTACGCTGTGGAACACTGATACTGACAGAGCGCGTGCGGAGTTCCACTGGCGTATTACGCTCGTCTTCACCGTGTTTATGATGGCATTGATTGTCGTGCCGCTGAGCGTGGTGAACCCGCGTCAGGGGCGCGTGCTCTCAATGCTGCCGGCGATGCTGCTGTACCTGATCTACTTCCTGCTGCAAACCTCGATTCGTTCTAACGGCGCGAAGGGTAAGCTGGACCCGATGGTCTGGACGTGGTTCGTCAACAGCCTGTACATCTTACTGGCGCTGGGATTAAACCTGTGGGATACGGTGCCAGTGCGCCGCATACGTGCCCGATTTTCGCGTAAAGGAGCCATCTAATGCAGGCGTTTGGCGTTCTTGATCGCTATATCGGTAAAACCATTTTCACCACCATCATGATGACGTTGTTCATGCTGGTGTCGCTCTCCGGCATTATCAAATTTGTCGATCAGCTGAAAAAAGCCGGGCAAGGGAGCTACGACGCGCTGGGTGCAGGGATGTATACCCTGCTCAGCGTGCCAAAAGATGTGCAGATCTTCTTCCCGATGGCGGCCCTGCTGGGCGCGCTGCTGGGGCTGGGGATGCTGGCACAGCGCAGCGAACTGGTTGTGATGCAGGCATCGGGCTTTACCCGTTTGCAGGTGGCGCTGTCGGTCATGAAAACTGCGATCCCACTGGTGCTGTTGACCATGGCGATTGGCGAGTGGGTGGCACCGCAGGGCGAACAGATGGCGCGTAACTATCGTGCCCAGGCGATGTACGGTGGTTCACTGCTCTCAACACAGCAAGGGTTATGGGCGAAAGATGGCCAGAACTTCGTCTATATCGAACGCGTGAAAGGGGATGATGAGCTGGGCGGCGTGAGTATTTACGCCTTCAATGATGAGCGTCGTTTACAGTCTGTACGTCACGCATCGTCAGCGAAGTTTGACCCCGAACACAAGCAGTGGCGGTTATCCCAGGTTGACGAGTCTGACCTGACGAACCCAAAACAGATCACCGGCTCTCAGACGGTGTCCGGGACGTGGAAAACCAACCTCACGCCGGACAAACTCGGGGTGGTGGCGCTGGATCCGGACGCGCTCTCCATCAGCGGGTTGCACAACTACGTCAAATACCTGAAGTCGAGCGGGCAGGATGCCGGGCGCTATCAACTCAATATGTGGAGCAAAATCTTCCAGCCGATGTCCGTGGCGGTGATGATGCTGATGGCCCTGTCGTTTATCTTTGGCCCGCTGCGTAGCGTACCGATGGGTGTTCGAGTGGTCACCGGGATCAGCTTCGGCTTTGTATTCTACGTCCTCGATCAGATCTTTGGCCCGCTGACGCTGGTTTACGGCATTCCGCCAATTATTGGTGCGCTGCTCCCGAGCGCCAGCTTCCTGCTGATCAGCCTCTGGCTGCTGCTGAAACGCTCCTGATTGTCCTCTCCTCGCTTCCGGTTAGCCGGAAGCGAGGCTAATCTCCTGTTTCACCCCGCACTTTTTCTCACAACCTTCAACGTCCCGCCGCGAATTTGAGTATTATTGAGCGATAAAGTCGTGAAGGGATCCTCTATGAAGCAAATTCGAATGCTTGCCCAGTACTACGTCGACCTGATGATGAAGCTCGGGCTGGTGCGTTTCTCCATGCTGCTGGCGCTGGCGCTGGTTGTTCTGGCCATTGTCGTGCAAATGGCCGTGACCATGGTGTTGCATGGTCAGGTCGAAAGTATCGACGTCATCCGCTCTATCTTCTTCGGTTTGCTGATCACCCCCTGGGCGGTCTATTTTCTTTCCGTCGTCGTGGAACAGCTGGAGGAGTCCCGTCAGCGCCTGTCAAAACTGGTTGATAAGCTGGAAGAGATGCGTGAGCGCGATTTAAAGCTCAACGTCCAGCTGAAAGACAACATTGCCCAGCTTAACCAGGAGATTTCAGATCGTGAGAAGGCGGAAGCCGAGCGTCAGGCGACGCTTGAGCAGCTGAAAATCGAAATGAAAGAGCGTGAGGTGACGCAGATCCAGCTTGAGCAGCAATCCTCTTTCCTGCGTTCATTCCTTGATGCTTCTCCGGATCTGGTTTTCTACCGCAACGAAGACAAAGAGTTCTCCGGCTGTAACCGGGCGATGGAGCTGCTGACCGGCAAAAGCGAAAAGCAGCTGATCCACCTGAAACCCCAGGATGTGTACTCCGAAGAGGCGGCCGCCAAGGTCATGGAGACGGACGAAAAAGTCTTCCGCCACAACGTCTCGCTGACCTATGAACAGTGGCTGGATTACCCGGACGGGCGTAAAGCCTGCTTTGAGATCCGTAAAGTGCCGTACTACGACCGCGTCGGGAAACGCCACGGCCTGATGGGCTTTGGCCGCGATATCACCGAGCGTAAGCGTTATCAGGATGCCCTTGAGCGCGCCAGCCGCGATAAGACGACCTTCATCTCCACCATCAGCCATGAACTGCGTACCCCGTTGAACGGCATCGTCGGCTTAAGCCGTATTCTGCTGGACACCGACCTGACGGCGGAACAGGAAAAATACCTCAAAACGATCCATGTCTCGGCGGTCACGCTGGGGAATATCTTCAACGATATTATCGACATGGATAAGATGGAGCGCCGTAAAGTCCAGCTTGATAACCAGCCGGTTGATTTCACCAGCTTCCTTGCCGATCTGGAAAACCTGTCCGGCCTGCAGGCGCAGCAAAAGGGGCTGAGCTTTGTCATGGAGCCAACCCTGCCGCTGCCGCACAAAGTGGTCACGGACGGCACGCGTCTGCGCCAAATCCTCTGGAACCTGATCAGCAACGCGGTGAAATTTACCCAGCAGGGGCAGGTGGCGGTGCGTATCCGCTATGACGAAGGAGACATGCTGCACTTTGAGGTGGAAGACTCAGGCATTGGCATTCCGCAGGAAGAGCAGGACAAAATCTTTGCCATGTATTATCAGGTGAAGGACAGCAACGGTGGTAAGCCTGCTACCGGCACGGGCATTGGCCTTGCGGTATCGAAACGGCTCGCGAAGAGCATGGGCGGTGATATCACCGTGGCCAGCCAGGCGGGCAAAGGCTCTACCTTTACGCTGACGGTGCATGCCCCGGCGGTGGCAGAAGAGGTTGAGGATACCTTTGAACAAGACGATATGCCGCTCCCGGCGCTGCATGTTCTGCTGGTAGAAGACATCGAGCTGAACGTGATTGTGGCGCGCTCGGTGCTGGAAAAACTGGGTAACAGCGTGGACGTGGCGATGACCGGTAAAGCCGCGCTGGAGATGTTTAAACCGGGCGAATATGACCTCGTCCTGCTGGATATTCAACTGCCGGACATGACCGGGCTGGATATCTCCCGTGCGCTGACAACGCAGTATGCCGCCGATGAACTGCCGCCGCTGGTCGCGCTGACGGCCAACGTCCTGAAAGATAAAAAAGAGTACCTCGATGCCGGTATGGATGATGTGCTCAGCAAGCCGCTGGCGGTGCCTGCTCTGACCGCCATGATCAAGAAGTTCTGGGATACCCATGATGAAGAGGAGAGCACCATGACATCTGTTGATAGCGCGAAGGCCCAAACGATTCTGGATACTGCGATGCTGGAGCAGTACATCGACCTGGTTGGCCCAAAACTGATTACCGATGGTCTGGCCGTGTTCGAAAAAATGATGCCTGGCTACCTGAGCGTGCTGGAGTCCAACCTGACCGCACGCGATCAGAAAGGCATTGTGGAAGAAGGGCATAAGATCAAAGGCGCTGCTGGCTCTGTCGGGTTACGCCACTTACAGCAGTTGGGACAACAGATTCAGTCACCTGATTTACCGGCATGGGAAGATAACGTGGGTGATTGGGTCGAAGAGATGAAACAAGAGTGGCAGAACGATGTGGCGGTGCTAAAAGCCTGGGTGGATGCCAGAAAAAAATGACCCCGGCTTAACCGGGGTGCGCGAATACTGCGCCAACACCAGGGAAATCGTGGCTGCGCCTGATTTTTCGTGTTGTTTTCGCATGGGCGCCGCCTGAAAATTTAGGCCGCACGCAGATAAGATAGCAAATCTTAAATGGTTTGTTACATGAATCAGTGAAATGTGTGAAGCATAGCGTTTTAATCAAAATTAATTATGTGCTTCAGCAAGTTGCAAAGAAGGAACGTCAGGATGAAAAAGGTTGGTGTCGTACTGAGCGGATGCGGTGTTTACGATGGTTCAGAAATTCATGAAGCCGTCATCACGCTGCTGGCCCTGGCAAGGCAGGGGGCGGAAGCGATCTGTTTCGCGCCAGACAAAAAGCAGGCAGATGTGATTAATCATCTGACCGGAGAGGCCATGGCGGAAACCCGTAACGTACTGATTGAAGCGGCGCGTATTGCGCGTGGCGATGTCCACCCCCTTATTCAGGCGGACGCCGCTGAGCTCGATGCGTTAATCGTGCCGGGCGGGTTTGGGGCGGCCAAAAATCTCAGTACCTTTGCTTCAGAAGGGGCGGCGTGTCAGATCGATCCCCATTTAAAAGCGCTGTCGCAGGCGATGCACGCGGCAGGTAAACCGCAGGGCTTTATCTGTATCGCGCCGGCAATGCTGCCTAAAATTTTTGATTTCCCGCTGCGGCTGACAATCGGCACCGATATTGATACCGCAGAAATCATCGAGGAGATGGGCGGCGAGCATGTACCTTGTCCGGTGGATGACATTGTGGTGGATGAAGACAACAAGGTCGTTACCACGCCTGCCTGGATGCTGGCGCAGAATATTGCCGAGGCTGCTGCAGGCATCGACAAACTGGTGGCCAGAGTGCTGGTGTTGACTGAATGAGTCGTAAATTCGGCGCAGGCGCGTGGGTGAAACGCGCCCTGTTGCGCATCGTTCTCGTGCTCGCGGTATTCTGGGGCGGCGGACTCGCCTTATTCAGCATTATGCCGGTTCCGTTTTCGGCCGTGATGGTCGAGCGTCAGCTTGGGGCATGGCTCAGCGGTGATTTCAGCTATGTGGCCCACTCGGACTGGGTGAGTATGGATGAGATCTCACCTTTTATGGGGCTGGCGGTCATTGCGGCAGAGGATCAGAAATTCCCGGAACACTGGGGGTTTGACGTGGCGGCAATCGAGAAAGCGCTGGCGCACAATGAACGCCACGAAAACCGCGTCCGTGGGGCATCGACGTTATCGCAGCAAACCGCAAAGAATCTGTTCCTGTGGGACGGTCGCAGCTGGGTACGAAAAGGGCTGGAAGCGGGGTTGACGCTGGGGATGGAAACGGTCTGGAGCAAAAAACGCATTCTGACCGTCTATCTCAATATTGCTGAGTTTGGCGATGGTGTGTTTGGTGTGGAGGCCGCCGCGCAGCGCTATTTCAATAAACCGGCCAGCCGACTGAGTATGTCCGAAGCAGCGCTCCTGGCTGCCGTCTTGCCTAATCCCATCCGCTTTAAGGCCAGTGCCCCGTCCGGGTACGTGCGAAGCCGTCAGGCGTGGATCATGCGCCAGATGCGTCAGTTAGGCGGGGAAGGGTTTATGCAGCGCAATAAATTAATGTAGGCGGGTAAGCGCCACCCGCCAGCGGGGCTGAAATTAATCCTCGTCAAACCCGGCGTTAAACAGCGCAATCACCGCCGCCAGCGCTTCCTCTTCCTGTGGGCCGGTGGCTTCGACTTCAATCTGGCGACCTTTGGCGGAGTCCAGCATCAGCAGCGCAATGACGCTGTTTGCTTCCGCTTCGGTCCCTTCATCATTTCGCAGCAGAACTTCCGCATCGAAACCCTGCATCAGTTCAAACAGCTTCATTGCCGGGCGTGCGTGCATGCCCAGCTTATTGGTGATCTCAACGGTTTGTTTTACGGTCATGTTTTACGTTTTTCCAGCGTGCGATGACGGGACTGAACGTTCTTTCCGCGTGAACGGAAATAGTCGGCCAGCTGTTCGGCGATATAGACCGAACGATGTTTACCGCCGGTACAGCCAATCGCCACCGTCAGATAGCTACGATTGTTTGTCTCCAGCATAGGTAACCATAGCTCAAGGTAGCTTCGCGTCTGGTAGATAAAATTGTGAACTTCTGTGTGCCTGTCGAGGAACGCCGCGACGGGTTTATCCAGACCGGTCATTGGACGCAGTTTCGGATCCCAGTGTGGGTTTGGCAGGAAGCGCACGTCGAAAACATAATCCGCATCGATAGGAATGCCGTGCTTAAAGCCGAATGACTCAAACACCATTGTCAGTTCACGCTCGCGTTTGCCCAGTAAACGGGTACGCAGCATTTCTGCCAGCTCGTGAACGGACATTTCGGAGGTGTCGACAATCAAATCGGCACGTGAGCGCAGGGGCTCCAGCAGGTCGCTCTCTTCGTCGATTGCGCTCTCCAGAGAGAGGTTCTTGCTGGAAAGCGGGTGCAAACGACGGGTATCGCTGTAGCGACGGATCAGCGTGTTGCGGTCCGCATCAAGGAACAACAGCTGAGGTGAAAAGGTGTCCGGCAGGTTGCTCATCGCCTGTTCAAAGATTTCTGGCGATTCAGGCATGTTACGGACGTCGATGCTGACGGCGGCAGAGATTTGTCTGTCTGCAAGGGTGCGCGCCAGCTCGGGCAGCAGTACCACCGGCAGGTTATCTACGCAGTAAAAACCCATGTCTTCCAGCGCGCGCAGGGCGACGGATTTCCCCGACCCTGAACGGCCACTGACAATCATCAGCACCATGTTCCGTTTCTCCTCAGGACAACAGATGTGAAGGCCATCTCCTGGTTATGCCTCATCCTGACTGCCTTCTGCTTCAGTGATAATTTCATAAAGCTCTTCATCACTTTGCGCTGAGCGCAGTCGACGGCAGATGGTTTTATCGGCCAGGCGTTTAGCGACCAGTGAAAGCGTATGCAGATGGGTTTTCGTCTGATCGGCAGGAACCAGCAGCGCGAATAGGAGATCAACGGGCTGGTTATCGATGGCATCAAAGGCAATAGGCGTTTCCAGTTGCACAAACACACCGACGGCACGCAGGGTGTCCTCTTCCAGTTTGCCATGCGGGATCGCAATGCCGTTGCCGATACCGGTACTGCCCATTTTTTCACGGGTCAGGATGGCTTCGAATACGACCTGCGGTGGCAGGCCCAGCTGTTTTGCGGCCAGTTCACTGATAATCTCCAGCGCACGTTTTTTGCTCTGGCAGTGAACGCCACTGCGGGTACATTCCTGGTTAAGGACATTGCTCAATTGAAGAGCGGAATCGTTGTTCATCATAATTTCACCTAAGCGCTAACTGTACAAATGGCCTGTTGTGCTCCACAACAGGCCTTCCTGCACCCGTTAACTGCCCGGACAATTAGTGTTGTTTCAGTTTATCTTTATGTTTATTGAGCTGTCTTGCAAGCTTATCAATCAAGCCGTCGATAGCAGCGTACATGTCTTGCCCTTCCGCACTGGCGTGGAGTTCGCCCCCATTGACATGCAGGGTTGCATCCGAGATATGAGTCACTTTCTCCACTTTCAACACAATATAGACCTGATTGATCCTTTCGAAATACTGCTCGAGTTTTGCGAATTTCGTGTTCACAAAGTCGCGTAAGGCTTCAGTAATTTCGACGTTTTGTCCAGTGATGTTGAGCTGCATAGTGTCTTCCTTATCGGTTGTGTCAGACCAGCTGTTTACGCTGGTTAGACGGCGGAATGGATAAAGACTCTCGATACTTCGCAACAGTACGACGTGCCACCATAATACCCTGGTCGGACAGCATGGTGGTTAACTTACTGTCGCTCAGTGGCTTCGCGGGGTTCTCCGCGGCGATCAACTTCTTCACCAGTGCACGAATCGCCGTTGACGAGGCTTCGCCACCGCCTTCGGTATTCACATGGCTGGAGAAGAAATACTTAAGCTCAAATATGCCGCGAGGACTGTGCAGATACTTCTGCGTGGTCACGCGGGAAATCGTTGATTCATGCATCTCGACGGCCTGGGCGATATCCGCCAGCACCATCGGTTTCATATACTCTTCGCCCTGCTCAAAGAAAGCCTGCTGTTGTTCGACGATACAGCGGCTCACCCGCAACAGCGTATCATTGCGGCTCTCCAGGCTTTTGATTAACCAACGCGCTTCCTGCAGATTGCTACGAATATACTGGTTGTCGGCGTCGTTACGCGCGCTGGTGCACATGGAGGCATATTGCTGATTGATTTGCAGGCGAGGAATACTGTCTGAATTGAGTTCAACGACCCAGCGGCCGTTGTGTTTTCTGACCAGCACGTCAGGTATGACGTATTCAGGCTCACTGGTCTGGATCGACTGGCCGGGGCGAGGATCGAGCGACTGGATCAGGTTAACCGCCTCTTTCAGCACCTCTTCTTTCAAACGCGTAACGCGCATCAGGGTACGGAAATCATGGTTAGCCAGCAGATCCAGATGATCGCTGATGATTAAGCGGGCTTCATCGATCCAGGGCGTCTCTTTGCTGAACTGCGAAAGCTGGATCAGCAGACAGTCGCGCAGGTCTTTCGCTGCTACGCCCACCGGGTCGAAACGCTGAATGCGCTTCAGAACGGCTTCTATCTCTTCAAGTTCAATCTCGTCATCGCCCATGCTTTCCAGAATATCGTCCAGCGTGACGGTCAGATAGCCGGTGTCGTCAACGGCATCGACGATGGAGGTGGCAATCGCGCGATCGGTATCGGAGAAAGGGGTCAGCTCCACCTGCCACATCAGGTAATCCTGTAGTGACTGGGTGGTTTCACCCTGATAGACCGGTAGCTCATCGTCCTGGTAGTCTGCACGCGTGCCGGAAGGGGTTCCGGCGGTGTAGATTTCATCCCAGCTGGCATCCAGCGGAAGCTCGTCCGGCATCTCTTTTTGTTCGAGTGCATCGGCAGTATCGAGAGCTTCCGTGTCCTGTGATTGCTGAGTGTCTACCTCGTCATGAAGATCGGCTTGCTCCAGCAGCGGATTGCTGTCCAGCGCTTGCTGGAGCTCCTGCTGGAGTTCTAATGTGGACAGTTGCAACAGGCGAATCGCCTGCTGTAACTGCGGCGTCATCGCCAGTTGTTGGCTGAGCCTTAATTGCAAACCTTGCTTCATGTTCAGAGCATTTTTCTCCGGTTCGGCGTTACTTTACCTCTACCCTATCAGAGTCTGAAGTCTTCCCCAAGATAGACGCGCTTAACATGATCATCTTCGAGGATCTGCTGTGGCGTGCCGTGGGCGATCAGGTTGCCCTGGCTCACGATATACGCACGTTCACATACGGCCAGTGTTTCACGGACGTTGTGGTCAGTAATCAACACGCCAAGACCGCTGTCGCGCAGATGCTCAATAATACGTTTAATGTCGATAACGGAGATGGGGTCAACGCCTGCAAATGGTTCATCCAGCAGGATGAACTTCGGGTTTGCTGCCAACGCGCGTGCAATTTCAACACGGCGGCGTTCCCCCCCGGACAGCGCCTGACCGAGGCTATCGCGCAGGTGCTCAATGTGAAACTCTTCCATCAGCTCGTTGGCGCGATCCTGACGCTGTTCGCTGGTCAGGTCGTCACGAATTTGCAGAACGGCCATCAGGTTATCGAAGACGCTCAGGCGACGGAAAATGGAGGCTTCCTGCGGCAGGTAGCCAATACCACGGCGTGCGCGCGCATGCAGTGGCAGAAGGCTGATGTCTTCATCATCAATGATGATGTTACCGGCGTCGCGCGGGACAATTCCCACGACCATGTAGAAGGTCGTGGTTTTACCTGCACCGTTTGGACCAAGCAGGCCTACAATTTCGCCGGAGTTGACGGTCAGACTGACATCTTCCACGACACGGCGGCCCTTATAGGCCTTCGCGAGATTTTTTGCAGTTAATGTTGCCATAACGAATTAGTTACTCTTCTTCTGTGCCGGGGCCTGGCCCTTGCCTTTGTCCTGCAGCTGAGACGGCACTAACACGGTGGTGACGCGTTTGCCTTTCTCGCTGGAGGCCTGCATTTTTTGCTCTTTCACCAGATAGGTGATCTTATCGCCAGTGATATTGCTATCGAGCTGTTCCAGATAGGCGTTACCGGTAAGGATGACCAGATCTTTCGCCAGTTCATAATGCATGTGGCTGGCATGGCCCTTCACTGGCTTGCCGTTGTCCTGCATCTGGTAGAACGTGGCCGGGTTGCCGTAGCCATCAATGATCTCTTTGCCCTGTTCGCCACCTGGACGGGTAACGACCACCTTATCGGCGTTAATCTTGATGGTGCCCTGGGTCATGACCACGTTGCCGGTAAAGGTAACGACATTACCCTGCATATCAAGAGACTGCGTATCGGACTCGATATGGATCGGCTGTTCGGTATCGCCAGTAACAGCAAGCGCGGGAAGACTGGCCGCCAGCATCGCGCTGGCGATAATTACTTTAAGGCTGAGTTTGTTTGTTTTGAATTTCATAGGAGGTTCTAACCTTTTCAATCAGCTCGGCGTTTTTGCTGCGTAAGTTCCCGCGCATTCTTAAACCGCTGGAATTAAATGTTGTGCCGTACAGAGTGACCAGATCCTGCGACGTCACATCCTGAGTAACCAGGTTGATCTGGGCATTATCTGTCGTAATTTTGCGCAGTTGTGAGTCAGCGGTCAGGGCGTTGACTTCAACATGGCCATAAAGATAAAGCATACGGTCATTCGTCAGTTTTGCCCGGTCGGACTTAATCGACCACGTCGGCACTTTGTCCTTATCAAACGTCGTCATGACCGGCTGGGTAAACCACGAAATACCGTCATCTGAAAAATATTCAACGTGCTGGGCAATCAGGCGATAGTTCAGCGCACCTTCCGGGCTATAGACTACGGTATCACTGTGATCGCTTTTATAGGTTGGATCGTTATTGTTGATCACTTCCGTTTGCGTATCGTCACGATCGGCAAGGTTCACGCCAATCAGTATCAGTGCGACAAGCGAAAGCAGAATGATAACCCAACGTCTGGTTTTACTCATATCGATTGCCCTTTGGCCTCATCAAGCTTGCCCTGCGCCAGCAGAAGCAGATCGCAGACTTCACGTACGGCACCACGGCCACCGTTGATGTGGGTAACATAATCAGCCCGCGGGATCAGCAGCGGATGCGCATCCGCAACCGCGACACTCAGGCCAATCTCAGCCATTACCGGCCAGTCGATCAGGTCGTCCCCGACATAGGCCACATGTTCTGGCGCGATAGACAGTTTACCCAGTAAATCATTGAAAGCAGCCATCTTATCGGACTGTCCCTGATACAGATGGGTAATGCCCAACGTTTCACAGCGATCTTCTACCAGTTTAGCTTTTCGCCCGGTGATGATGGCAACCTCGATACCCGATGTGAGCGCACAACGAATACCGTAGCCATCGCGAACGTTGAACGCTTTCAGTTCTTCACCATTATTGCCCATGTAAATCAGGCCATCGGACAGTACGCCGTCCACATCCAGAATCAGCAGGCGAATGTTTTCTGCCTTTGCCATCACGTGGGCACTGACCGGACCATAACAGGTTGCAAGGGATGCACCCGCATTACTCATTGTCTTATCCTTCATTACACTACGCCTGCGCGCAGCAGATCATGCATATGTACCACACCCAGCAATTGGTCGCCATCGGCAACCATCACTGAGGTGATATGTCGGGACTGCATCAGGTTCAGTACATCCACCGCCAGCGTGCCCGGGCGAACGCGAATCCCGCCGGGCGTCATCACATCGACAATACCCAGCGTGCGAACATCCACGCCCATGTCGAACACGCGACGCAGGTCACCGTCGGTGAAAATCCCTTCGATCTTCATCAGATCGTCACACACCACCGTCATGCCCAGGTTTTTACGAGTGATTTCCAGCAGCGCATCACGCAGGGAGGCCTCTTTACTGACGTGAGGGATCTCATCGCCAGTATGCATAATATCGTTAACCCGCAGCAGCAGTTTCCGACCCAGCGCACCGCCAGGATGGGAAAGCGCGAAATCTTCAGGGGTAAAACCGCGGGCTTCGAGGAGCGCAACGGCAAGCGCGTCGCCCATTACCAGCGCTGCGGTGGTGCTGGATGTTGGCGCGAGACCCAGTGGGCAGGCCTCTTTCGGCACTTTCACGCACAGGTGAATATCCGCCGCACGTGCCATGCTGCTTTCCGGGCGGCTGGTCATGCAAATGAGCGGGACCTGCAGCCGCTTCAGAACCGGTATCAGTGCCAGGATCTCGTTGGACTCCCCGGAGTTTGACAGCGCAATGACGACATCCTGCGGCGTCACCATGCCCAGATCGCCGTGTGCCGCTTCTCCTGGATGTACAAAGAAGGAGGAGGTGCCGGTGCTGGCGAAAGTGGCGGCCATTTTGCGGCCAATGTGGCCGGACTTGCCCATCCCCATTACCACGACTTTACCGGCACAGTAGAACATCTTCTCACAGGCCAGACTAAAATCCTGATTAATGTACTGATCTAACTGCGCCAGACCTTCACGTTCAATCTCCAGAACGTCTTTGCCTGCTTTCTGAAAGTCAAAACCCGGCTGCAATTCTATTTGCGACATAATGCGTTTCCGTTTACCCAGAGAGAAGAGGCGAAAGCCAGTACAGCATCGCCATCCATACGATAAATCCACCCGTCAGCAGCGCGCCTGCGCCTTTGCCGATCTGTCGTTGCCGCCGCCAGCAGAGCAGGGCAAAGATAACGCTCACCAGCAACATCACCCCGTAATCACGTGAGAAGGCCAGCGGGTTAAACGGCCCGGGCGTTATCAGGGCTGGCAGGCCCATGACGATGGCAATATTGAAGATGTTTGAGCCGATAATATTGCCGATGGCGATGTCATCTTCACCTTTACGTGCCCCGGCAATGGCCGTGGCCAGCTCCGGCAGGCTGGTACCGATGGCGATCACGGTCAGGCCAATGGTCAGTTCGCTCATGGCGAAATAATTCGCCAGTACCGTCGCGTTATCCACGACCATCCGTGTTGCCATGGGCATAATGATCAACGCGACACCCAGCCAGAGCAGTGCCACAGGCAGCGTACCTTCACGCGGTAGCTCGGCGACCTGCTCACGCGTCAGGCTGTCCTGACCCTGTTTTTCCGCCAGGCGGGCAATGTTAACACTATAGAGCAGCCAGATGACCGCCAGCGCCAGCAAGAAAATGCCGTCACTGTAGCTCAGAACGCCATCGTAAAATACGCATCCTGCCAACAGGCTTACGATCAACATTAGCGGCAATTCCCGGCGCAGAACATCAGAATGCACGCGAAATGGATGGAGCAACGCGGCCAGGCCCAGAATAAGCAGAATATTGACGATGTTAGAGCCAATCGCGGTGCCAACAGCAAGGTCTATCTGACCATGCAGCGATGCCGTCACAGAGACGATGATTTCAGGCAGGGAGGTTCCAACACTGACCACGGTCATCCCGATGACAACAGGGGGGACGCCAGTGAGGCGGCACAGGATCGATGCAGCAAACACCAAACGGTCAGCACTGTAGACCACCAAAAGTAAACCAATTATTAACAGTGCTGTTGCTAAAAGCATCAAAAGTCCTTTCTTCAGGTATACTCGCCGGTCCACCGCGCGGGAATTGTTAGCGCTGCATACAGCCTAAGACGTAACGAATTCCTAATTTTGACTTTATGCGCCGGAAAAGTAAAACAAATGCCAGCTTTCGCTAACCTCTACGGCTAATATTCTGTAAAAATGTGGGGTTTAGGGCTGATTTAAGCTTCACGCTTCGCATGAAGCAGGGTAAGAAAGGAACCGTAAATGAGCCAAACGATGGCGAATTTAGTCGATGTCCGTGGGGTGAGCTTTTCTCGCGGCAACAGATTGATATTTGATGATATTTCGTTGACCGTGCCGCGTGGCAAAATCACAGCCATCATGGGACCGTCCGGGATCGGTAAAACGACCCTGCTGCGACTTATCGGTGGGCAGATCCCACCCGATAGCGGTGAAATCCTCTTCGACGGCGAAAACGTACCGGAGATGTCGCGGTCGCGCCTGTATACTGTGCGCAAGCGGATGAGCATGCTCTTTCAGTCGGGGGCCTTGTTCACCGACATGAACGTCTTTGATAATGTCGCCTATCCGCTGCGCGAGCATACGCAGCTTCCGCCAGAGCTGCTGAAAAGCACGGTAATGATGAAGCTGGAGGCGGTAGGGCTGCGTGGCGCCGCAAAGCTGATGCCGTCAGAGCTGTCTGGTGGCATGGCGCGTCGCGCCGCGCTGGCGAGAGCCATTGCGCTGGAACCCGATTTAATCATGTTCGACGAACCGTTTGTCGGACAGGATCCAATTACGATGGGCGTGCTGGTGAAGCTCATCTCTGAATTGAACAGCGCGCTCGGCGTCACCTGCATTGTGGTGTCTCACGATGTGCCGGAAGTGTTGAGTATTGCCGACTATGCCTACATTGTGGCAGACAAAAGGATCGTCGCGCACGGCAGCGCCCAGGCGTTGCAGGAAAACTGCGATCCGCGAGTACGGCAGTTCCTCGACGGTATTGCGGATGGGCCTGTGCCGTTCCGCTACCCTGCGGGCGACTATCGTGACGATTTATTGGGAATAGGGAGTTAAGCCACTCATGCTGTTAAATGCGTTGGCCGCTCTTGGACACCGTGGCATAAAAACCATCAGGACGTTCGGGCGCGCCGGATTGATGTTGTTCAACGCGCTGGTCGGCAAGCCGGAGTTCCGCAAGCATGCGCCTTTACTGGTACGGCAACTCTATAACGTCGGCGTGCTGTCGATGCTGATCATCATTGTGTCCGGTCTGTTTATCGGCATGGTGCTGGGGCTGCAGGGCTACCTTGTTCTGACGACCTACAGCGCGGAAACCAGCCTCGGCATGCTGGTGGCGCTTTCGCTGCTGCGTGAACTGGGGCCGGTGGTGGCGGCACTGCTGTTTGCCGGACGCGCGGGGTCGGCACTCACCGCAGAGATTGGTCTGATGCGTGCCACCGAGCAGCTTTCCAGTATGGAAATGATGGCGGTCGATCCGTTGCGGCGTGTTATCTCCCCCCGTTTCTGGGCAGGGGTTATCTCTTTACCGTTGCTGACTATCCTGTTTGTGGCCGTCGGTATCTGGGGCGGTTCGCTGGTGGGCGTTCACTGGAAAGGCATTGATGCCGGTTTCTTCTGGTCTGCCATGCAGGACGCCATCGATCTGCGAATGGATCTGGTTAACTGTTTGATTCAAAGCGTGGTATTTGCCATTACGGTCACCTGGATTGCGTTATTTAATGGTTACGATGCCATCCCGACGTCGGCGGGCATTAGCCGTGCAACTACACGTACTGTCGTACATTCGTCGCTGGCCGTACTGGGTCTGGATTTTGTGCTCACCGCACTGATGTTTGGGAATTGAGTTCATGCAAACGAGAAAAAATGAAATTTGGGTCGGCGTGTTCCTGTTGCTGGCACTGCTTGCCGCACTGTTTATCTGCCTGAGAGCGGCGGATATCACCTCAGTGCGTACCGAACCGACTTATCGCATCTATGCCACTTTCGACAATATCGGAGGGCTGAAGGCGCGCTCTCCTGTGCGTATTGGCGGTGTGGTTATTGGCCGTGTGGCTGACATTACGCTTGATGAAAAAACCTATCTGCCGCGCGTGGCGATGGATATTGAAGAGCGTTACAACCATATTCCGGATACCAGCTCGCTTTCTATCCGCACCTCCGGCCTGCTGGGCGAACAATATCTGGCACTGAACGTTGGCTTTGAAGATCCTGAGCTTGGAACGACTATCCTTAAAGACGGTAGCGTCATCCAGGATACCAAGTCCGCGATGGTGCTGGAGGACATGATTGGTCAGTTCCTTTACAACAGTAAGGGAGATGATAAAAAGTCCGATGCTGCCCCTGCGCAGACTGAAGATCATACCAACGTCGCACCGACACCTGGCACGACGAATTAATATCAGGAGAAGTCATTCATGTTTAAACGACTGTTAATGGTTGCCATGCTGGTTATTGCCCCTCTTACGGCAGCACACGCCGCGGATCAGAGCAACCCGTACAAACTGATGGACGAAGCCGCGAAGAAAACCTTCGATCGTCTTAAAAACGAACAGCCTAAAATTCGTTCTAATCCTGATTATCTGCGTGACGTGGTCGATCAGGAGCTGCTGCCGTATGTGCAGATCAAATATGCCGGTGCGCTGGTGCTGGGGCGTTATTACAAAGACGCTACCCCTGCGCAGCGTGAAGCCTACTTTGCTGCCTTCCGTGAATATCTGAAACAGGCTTACGGCCAGGCGCTGGCGATGTACCACGGCCAGACCTACCAGATTGCACCGGAACAGCCGCTGGGTGATGCCACCATTGTGCCTATTCGCGTCACGATCATCGATCCTAACGGTCGTCCACCGGTTCGCCTGGATTTCCAGTGGCGTAAAAACAGCCAGACCGGTAACTGGCAGGCGTATGACATGATCGCCGAAGGGGTGAGCATGATCACGACTAAACAGAATGAGTGGAGCGACCTGCTGCGTACCAAAGGCATTGATGGCCTGACCGCCCAGCTGCAGTCTATCTCTCGCCAGAAAATCACCCTGGATGAGAAGAAGTAATGTCGCAGCAACTGAGCTGGTCGCGTGAGGGCGAAACATTAAAGCTGTCCGGTGAACTCGATCAGGATCTGCTCAACCCGTTATGGGATAAACGCCATGACGCCATGCAGGGCGTTACGCTGATCGATTTGAGCGGCGTCACGCGGGTAGATACGGCTGGGGTGGCGCTACTTGCCCACCTCATTGCCGTGGGGAAAAAGCAGGGGGCAACCGTAACGCTTCACGGGGCCAGCGATAATGTCGTCACCCTGGCGCAGCTCTACAATCTTCCTCAGGACGTACTGCCGCATTAATACTTTCAGTGCGTTACTTCTGAAAGCCCTGACAGTTTCATCGTCGGGGCTTTTTGCTTGTTTAAGACGACGCCACTTTGCTCTAAGATGTTGGGCTTGTTTTCACTATCAGATGATTAAGAACCCATGGAAAATCATGAAATCCAGACAGTGCTGATGAATGCACTCTCCCTTCAGGAAGCCCACGTCACAGGCGATGGCAGTCACTTCCAGGTTATTGCTGTGGGTGAGATGTTCGACGGTATGAGCCGTGTGAAGAAACAGCAGGCTGTGTACGCGCCGCTGATGGAATATATTGCGGATAACCGCATACACGCCCTGTCGATTAAAGCGTTCACCCCGCAAGAGTGGGCACGCGATCGCAAACTAAACGGTTTTTGAGCTGAGGGCGATGCGCCCGCAGCACGGTTGAATTTATAAGAGAGCACACCATGGATAAATTTCGTGTACAGGGGCCGACGCGCCTCCAGGGCGAAGTCACAATTTCTGGCGCGAAAAACGCCGCGCTGCCGATCCTCTTTGCTGCGCTGCTCGCGGAAGAGCCGGTAGAAATTCAGAACGTACCGAAGCTGAAAGATATCGACACCACCATGAAGCTGCTCACCCAGTTGGGGACGAAAGTCGAGCGTAATGGCTCCGTCTGGATCGATGCCAGCAACGTGAACAACTTCTCAGCACCGTACGACCTGGTGAAAACCATGCGTGCATCCATCTGGGCGCTTGGCCCGCTGGTAGCGCGTTTTGGTCAGTGCCAGGTGTCACTGCCTGGTGGTTGCGCCATTGGCGCGCGTCCTGTTGACCTGCATATCTTCGGTCTGGAGAAGCTGGGCGCGGAGATCAAACTGGAAGAAGGTTACGTTAAAGCGTCCGTAAATGGCCGCCTGAAAGGCGCGCACATTGTCATGGACAAAGTGAGCGTTGGCGCAACCGTCACCATTATGTCCGCGGCAACGCTGGCAGAAGGTACCACCATTATCGAAAACGCCGCGCGCGAGCCGGAAATTGTGGATACCGCCAACTTCCTCGTAGCGCTGGGTGCAAAAATCTCTGGCCAGGGTACCGATCGCATCACCATTGAAGGCGTTGAGCGTCTGGGTGGCGGTGTGTATCGCGTTCTGCCAGACCGTATTGAAACCGGGACTTTCCTGGTGGCTGCGGCCATTTCTGGCGGCAAGATTGTTTGCCGTAATGCGCAGCCTGACACCCTGGATGCGGTGCTGGCGAAGCTGCGTGAAGCGGGTGCGGATATCGAAACCGGTGAAGACTGGATCAGCCTTGATATGCACGGTAAACGTCCAAAAGCGGTAACCGTTCGCACGGCGCCGCATCCGGCATTCCCGACCGATATGCAGGCTCAGTTCACGCTGCTGAACCTGGTGGCGGAAGGTACCGGTGTGATCACCGAGACTATCTTCGAGAACCGCTTCATGCACGTACCGGAACTGATCCGTATGGGCGCACATGCAGAGATCGAAAGTAACACGGTGATTTGCCACGGTGTTGAGAAGCTCTCCGGTGCGCAGGTTATGGCAACCGATCTGCGTGCGTCTGCGAGCCTGGTATTAGCGGGTTGTATCGCGGAAGGAACGACGGTTGTGGATCGTATCTACCACATCGATCGTGGTTACGAGCGTATTGAAGACAAACTGCGCGCGCTGGGTGCCAATATCGAGCGTGTGAAGGGCGAGTAATCGTTCCGGCAGCCCCCTGCCAGAGATGGCCGGGGGGTTGCTGTTCCTGTCAAAAAAAGCGTGTCAGACCGGTTGCTCTTTCCTGGTTTTTTTCTGGCGAATCATGCGTGTTCTGTCAATAAACTCATGGGTAATGGGATCGTGGTAACGCGAGGGCCAAATGACCCACGGGTGCGTCTCCAGCGCCGATGCAATAATCAATTCACCCTTTGGCCAGGGGCGAGTCAGGGCATTTGCCAGCGTTGATGAGCTCAATCCATTGCGACGTGATTCAGCGGCGAGCGATGTTCCTTTTTTGCGCAGCGCAGCAATAATATCTGCTGAGTGCCAGTCGATAAATTTCATATCCATAAAGCTGTCCTTGTGTTCGTAATCACCCACGTCATTTCTACCGAAACGACGGGGTTACTATACTCATTTTGAACACGGGCTCTAAAAAGTTCGCGTTACTTGAAGGAATATTCAGAATAAGACATGGCTTTATTCATGCGGTCTGTAAGCCGATGATTTTACGCGAATATGGAATTTATAAGATCTTATTGAAATCTCCCCGCGAAGGCCGCGGGGAGAAGAGAGAGGTTAACGATCGCGCTGTACGGCGATGTGGGCAAGGCCGATTAACGCATCGCGCCATGGGCTGTCTGGAATGACCTGCAGTGCCGCGATGGCTTTATCCGCCTCTTCTTCAGCGCGCTGACGCGTCCACTCCAGCGAGCCGCAGATGGCCATTGTTTCCAGTACCGGTTCCAGTAGATGGCGACCATTTCCCTGCTCAATCGCTTCACGGATCATTTTCGCCTGGTCAGCGGATCCGTTGTGCATGGCATGGAGCAGCGGCAGGGTCGGTTTACCTTCGTTGAGGTCATCGCCGACGTTTTTGCCGAGCGTTTCGCCATCAGCACTGTAGTCCAGCAAATCGTCAATGAGCTGGAATGCGGTCCCCAGATAACGGCCATAGTCCTGCAGCCCTTTTTCCTGCGCAGCGGTACAGCCAGCCAGAATGCCGGAACATTGCGCCGCGGCTTCAAACAGGCGCGCGGTTTTGCTGTAGATTACGCGCATGTAATTTTCTTCGGTGATGTCAGGATCGTTGACGTTCATCAGCTGCAGCACTTCGCCTTCCGCGATCACGTTAACGGCTTCAGACATCACTTCCAGCACTTTCAGAGAGCCGAGGCTGGTCATCATCTGGAAGGCACGGGTATAGATAAAATCACCGACCAGAACGCTGGCTGCGTTGCCGAAGGCGGCGTTTGCCGTGGCTTTGCCACGACGCATGTCTGATTCATCCACAACATCATCATGCAGAAGCGTCGCAGTGTGAATAAATTCGATCAGTGCTGCGATAGTGACATGAGCCTTTCCCTGATAACCCACGGCTCTGGCGGCCAGTATGGCAATCATCGGGCGAATACGTTTACCGCCGCCGCTGACGATGTAATAGCCCAACTGATTGATTAGCTGAACATCAGAGTTGAGTTGTTCCAGGATTGCTGCATTCACACCCGCCATATCTTGCGCGGTTAACTCGTTGATTTTTTCTAAATTCATCGCAAAAGCCGGGCTTTTTATCCTGTTTATCCCATCTTTAATGGGGTAACGAAGGGTTTCGGTTTATCAATAGTATTGCTGATTGTACTGAAAAAACGGCTCAGATAAACGCTACCGTACGTGTTGTGTTTTTTTTCTTCATGTATTGATGGTAGCACTTGTCAAAGGCTCGCGTTTTGCGTAATATTCGCGCCCTATTGTGAATATTTATAGCGCACTCTGATTCATACGAGGATGTGCGCGGAAGCGGAGTTTATATGTACGCGGTTTTCCAAAGTGGTGGTAAACAACACCGAGTAAGCGAAGGTCAGACCGTTCGCCTGGAAAAGCTGGACATCGCAACTGGCGAATCTGTTGAGTTCGCAGAAGTTCTGATGATCGCAAACGGTGAAGAAGTCAAAATCGGCGTTCCTTTCGTTGATGGCGGCGTTATCAAAGCTGAAGTTGTTGCTCACGGTCGTGGCGAGAAAGTTAAAATCGTTAAGTTTCGTCGTCGTAAACACTACCGTAAGCAGCAGGGCCACCGTCAGTGGTTCACTGATGTGAAAATTACTGGCATCAGCGCCTAAGACTTGAGGAGAGATTTAAATGGCACATAAAAAGGCTGGCGGCTCCACACGTAACGGTCGCGATTCAGAAGCTAAACGCCTGGGCGTTAAGCGTTTCGGTGGCGAATCCGTTCTGGCGGGTAGCATCATCGTTCGTCAACGTGGTACCAAATTCCACGCTGGCAACAACGTAGGTTGCGGTCGTGACCACACTCTGTTTGCTAAAGCAGACGGTAAAGTGAAATTTGAAGTTAAAGGCCCGAACAACCGTAAATACATCAGCATCGTTGCTGAGTAAGGTTTTCTCGGTCCGGTAACGGATTAAAGCCCCGCAACCTGTTGCGGGGCTTTTTACATTGGAAACCCGGTAATTTTTTCTGTAGGGAAAACGGGCATGAAGCAGCAGGCCGGCATTGGAATTCTTTTGGCGCTCACAACCGCAATGTGCTGGGGTGCGCTGCCAATTGCAATGAAGCAGGTACTGGAAGTGATGGAACCGCCTACGGTGGTGTTTTATCGCTTTCTGATGGCAAGTATCGGCCTGGGGGCCATCCTTGCTGTTAAAGGCAAGCTTCCGCCCCTGCGTCTCTTCCGTAAACCGCGCTGGCTGGTATTACTGGCTATTGCGACGGGGGGACTGTTTGGTAACTTCATTCTGTTCAGTTCTTCCCTGCAATATCTCAGCCCGACGGCGTCGCAAGTGATTGGTCAACTTTCACCGGTCGGCATGATGGTTGCCAGCGTCGTTATCCTCAAGGAGAAGATGCGCGGTACGCAGATCGTCGGGGCGAGCATGCTGCTATGTGGCCTGGTAATGTTCTTCAATACCAGCCTGATAGAGATTTTTACCCGCCTGACCGATTACACCTGGGGTGTAATCTTCGGTGTGGGGGCAGCAACGGTTTGGGTGAGCTATGGCGTCGCGCAAAAGGTGTTATTGCGTCGTCTTGCCTCACAGCAGATCCTCTTTTTGCTGTACACTTTGTGTACAATAACATTATTGCCGTTAGCGAAGCCGGGGGTGATCACTCAGCTTAGCGACTGGCAGCTGGCGTGCCTCATATTTTGTGGGCTGAATACGCTGGTCGGTTATGGCGCGCTGGCCGAAGCAATGGCGCGCTGGCAGGCAGCACAGGTGAGCGCATTGATTACGCTCACTCCGCTGTTTACGCTGTTATTTTCAGATTTGTTATCAATGGCCTGGCCCGATGTCTTCGTCAGACCGATGCTCAACCTGTTGGGCTATCTCGGTGCGTTTGTCGTGGTTGCGGGCGCGATGTATTCCGCCATTGGTCATCGTCTCTGGGGGCGTTGGCGCAAAAATGAAGCGGTCCCCGCTCAGGCGAATGATTTACGGAGAGTAAAATGAAGTTTGTTGATGAAGCGACGATCCTGGTCGTGGCAGGTGATGGCGGCAACGGTTGCGTAAGCTTCCGCCGTGAAAAATATATTCCTCGTGGTGGCCCTGACGGCGGCGATGGCGGCGACGGCGGTGACGTATGGCTGGAGGCGGATGAGAACCTCAACACGCTGATCGACTACCGTTTCGAAAAATCTTTCCGCGCTGAGCGTGGCCAGAACGGCCAGAGCCGTGACTGTACCGGTAAACGTGGCAAAGACGTCACCATTAAGGTGCCGGTGGGTACGCGTGTGATCGATCAGGGTACAGGTGAGACCATGGGCGATATGACCAAACATGGTCAGCGTCTGATGGTTGCAAAAGGGGGTTGGCACGGTCTGGGCAACAGCCGTTTCAAATCTTCCGTCAACCGTACGCCGCGTCAGAAAACAATGGGTACACCGGGCGATAAGCGCGACCTGCAGCTGGAGCTGATGCTGCTGGCCGATGTGGGGATGCTGGGGATGCCAAACGCTGGTAAATCCACCTTTATTCGCGCCGTCTCTGCCGCTAAGCCAAAAGTAGCGGACTATCCGTTTACCACGCTGGTGCCAAGCCTGGGCGTTGTCCGTATGGATAACGAGAAGAGCTTTGTGGTTGCCGATATCCCGGGTCTGATTGAAGGCGCAGCGGAAGGTGCCGGTCTGGGTATCCGCTTCCTGAAACACCTTGAGCGCTGCCGTGTACTGCTGCACCTCATCGATATCGATCCGATCGACGGGTCCGATCCGGTAGAAAATGCCCGTATCATCGTCGGCGAGCTGGAGAAATACAGCGAGAAACTGGCGAACAAACCGCGCTGGCTGGTCTTTAACAAGATTGACCTGATGGATAAAGCCGAAGCGGAAGCAAAAGCGAAAGCCATTGCTGAAGCGATGGGGTGGGAAGAGAAATACTACCTGATCTCTGCGGCAAGCCAGGTTGGCGTGAAAGATCTCTGCTGGGATGTGATGACCTTTATCATCGAGAACCCGGTTGTTCAGGCGGAAGAAGCGAAGCAGCCTGAAAAAGTCGAATTCATGTGGGATGACTACCACCGTCAACAGCTTGAAGAGCTGGAAGCGGAAGAGGAAGACGACTGGGACGACGACTGGGATGAAGACGACGAAGAAGGCGTCGAGTTCATCTACAAGCACTAATGACCCGATAAGGCCCCTGTTGATACAGGGGCTTTTTTTTATTCTAACGTTGAAGGCAGCCAGCAACTGGCAATGAGACCGCCTTCTGCGGCATTCTCCAGCGTCAGCTTTCCGTGGTGAAGCTGCACAATGCGTTGCACAATGCTCAGACCCAGGCCACTGCCACCGTAGCGCTGATCGAGACGACGGAACGGCTCGGTAATTGACTGCCGGTGTGCTTCATCAATACCGGGACCCTGATCGATAACACTGACCCGCGTACCACCGTCCTGTGCGGTCAATGTCACTGTGATAGTGGTCCCTGCGGGGCTATAGCGCCCGGCATTCTCCAGCAGGTTACGCAGCATGAGTCGCAGAAGCACCGCGTCCCCCTGCACCGTTAGCGGACTTTTGGCCGGCCATATCACCGTATGTTCTTTGGCTTCATGCTCAAGGCCAAGCGGGGTGATGATATTGTCTGTCCAGTTTACCGTCTCATAGTGGCCGCTCGCCATTGCCTGCCCGGCCCGCGCCAGCATCAGCAGCTGTTCAATGGTATGCATGAGTTGATCGATACGGCTGAGTAATGCTGAAGCCTGTGGCGAACCTGACTGTGCCATCAGTTCCAGATGCAACCTGATCCCGGCGAGTGGGGTTCGCAGTTCATGCGCGGCATCGGCGGTAAAGAGCCTTTCCTGTTGAATGGTGTGATCAAGCCTGGCGAGCAATTGGTTCAGAGAGGTTGTGACGGCGCCAATCTCTTCCATGTCTGAATACATGGGCAGCGGAGTGAGGTTGTCCGCCGAACGATTCGCCAGACTGGCCCGCAGCTGATTCAGCGGACGAGTTATCCAGGTGACTGCCCAGAAGGAGAAGAGCAGGGTAAAACCGACCATCACCAGGGAAGGGACCAGCAGCGAGGCAATCGCTTCGCGGATCTCTTTTACGACATGGTTGTTACGTGCCTTTGCAGACAGCGTTTCATTGACCAGAAAGCCAATCTGTTCGCGGCTTTCATGCCACAGCCAAATCACGCTTATCAACTGGAAAAATAACAGGATCACCGCCAGCAAAACCATTAATCGCCGACGCATACTGTTCATTTCTGTCTCTCCAGACGATAACCCACGCCACGAACGGTTTTTATCCGGTCTTTGCCAAGTTTGCGTCGCAAATTGTGAATGTGGACTTCAAGGGTATTTGACCCCGGATCGTCCTGCCAGGAGTAGATATCCTGCTGGAGGGTTTCACGGTGTACCGTCTGCCCGCTACGCATGATCAGACGCGTAAGCAGGGCGAACTCTTTCGGTGTGACCTCAACAGGCAGAGACTGGCACAGCACCTGCTGAGTTTGCAGATTCAGGGTAATATCACCGTCGGTCAGTAAGTTATCACTGTGCCCCTGATAGCGGCGAATTAACGCCCGCACGCGCGCCTGTAGCTCTGCAAGGGCAAACGGCTTCACCAGATAATCATCCGCGCCGGAATCCAGGCCGTTGATACGATCTTCGATGGCATCGCGCGCCGTCAGGATCAACACCGGGTTGTCAACACCGCGACGCCGCCACTGGCTTAACAACGTGGCCCCGTCTTTATCCGGGAGGCCCAGATCGAGGATCACCAGACTGTATTCACCGCTCTGGATCAGGGCATCCGCCTCTGCCGCCGTGGCGGCGCAGTCGAGGGCATAGCCTTCATTGGACAGCGCCAGCGCCAGCCCTTCCTGTAATAACAGATCGTCTTCAACTATAAGTAGTTTCATCGCTAGTTATTCTGGTAGATGTCCTTATAAAGCCTGCTTTCGAAGCGCACCAGCGGGATACGGCGATTGCGCTGGTCGGCCGGTTCGACGGCATAGCCGGAAAGATACTGCACGAATGCCAGACGCTGCCCGCTGGCGGTGGTGATGAAGCCTGCAAGGTTGTAAACACCCTGCAGTGAACCTGTTTTGGCTGATACCTTACCGTCCACACCGGCCGCGTGAAGACCGGCCCGGAACTGAAGTGAACCGTCATGCCCGGCAAGTGGCAGCATCGAAATAAAGTTTAGCTCAGTGTCATGTTGTGCAATGTACTGAAGCACTTGCATCATGGTCGCCGGGGAGATCAAATTGTGACGTGATAACCCGGAACCATCGACAGCGATGGTGTTGCCCAGATCGATCCCCGCCTGCTGACGAAGGATCTGACGCACAGCGTCGGAACCCGCACGCCAGGTTCCCGGAACGCCAAAACGCGCGTGACCAATCATGCGGAACACGGTGTCGGCAATCATATTGTCAGACTTCTTCAGCATGATCCTTAGCAAATCGTGCAACGGTGCAGACTGTTTGCTGGCGATAACCGTGCCGGGTTGATTAACCTGCGTCTGGCGGAGCAGGGTACCGGTATAGGTGATCCCAGCCTGTTTCAGTTCGTCCTTGAGAATTGCGCCCGCGTAGCTTGCACCATCCTGGATGGCGAAGGCCAGCGGGAGGGGATCGGCTCGTTGCGTCAGGCACCCGGTAAGCGTGAAACGGTTAAGGTCGCCGGGCACCACATCCAGTTCGCAATATTGCGCATCCGGGGAGCCTTTTGCCAGCGTTCGGACCTGGCTAAACATGGTGACCGGGTAGTAAGACGCCACGCGAATAAACGCTAAATCGTCCGGTTTTGGCGCGCTGTAAAGCGAAATCGAGAAGCAGTTACGATCAACAATCGCTGCCGATGGCGGTGCGCTAAAGCACTGCGTCATGTCGTTCCACGGCCAGCCCGGCGCTTTATCGTGGCTGGCAAAGATGGAGGTGTCGATCAACACGTTGCCATCGATCTTCTGCACGCCAGATTTTTTCAGCACCGCTACCATGTTGCGGATATCCTGACGTTTGAAGGTGGGGTCACCGCCAAAACGGGCAATAAGATCGCCTTTCAGCTCACCGTCTTTAACCTCTCCTTTGGTCTCAAGAGTCGTGGTAAAACGGAAGTCAGGACCAAGCTGAAGCAGGGCAGCGAGCGCAGTGATCACCTTCTGAGTACTGGCAGGCAGCGCCATTTGTTGACTGTGATAGTCAATCTCAGGTGCCTGCGCGCCGACCTTCTGCACCATCAGAGCAAGGTTGGCCCCGGCAGGGAGCTGATTAATATATTCATCAACATTCGCGGCCTGAACGCTGAACGTTATACTGGTAGTCAATCCGATGATAAATCTGGAAAATCGCATAATCTCGCGCTAACAACCCGAAAACAAACCGTCATACTACGGTGCATGGCACTGCAAAGTAAACGATGACCCATAGTGAACTTCGCGGTAAAATACGTATCAAATTGAAAATTGCTGCTGACCTGGGGCGTTGCTCCCGGGTCGGTTTTCTTTTTGCTTCTGGCCCGCTCATGAGGGCCGGGGCAGGGAACACTGCTCCCAACAGGAATGTTTAAGAGGTATAACAAATGCAAGCTATTCCGATGACCTTACGTGGTGCCGAAAAACTGCGCGAAGAGCTGGATTTCCTGAAATCTGTTCGTCGCCCTGAAATCATCGCCGCTATCGCGGAAGCGCGTGAGCATGGCGACCTGAAAGAGAACGCTGAATACCACGCGGCGCGTGAGCAGCAGGGTTTCTGTGAAGGGCGTATTAAAGATATCGAAGCTAAGCTGTCCAATGCGCAGGTTATCGATATCACCAAAATGCCAAACAATGGGCGTGTGATCTTTGGTTCAACCGTTAGCGTGCTGAACCTGGACACTGACGAAGAGCAGACTTACCGCATCGTGGGTGACGATGAAGCAGACTTCAAACAGAACCTGATTTCAGTGAACTCACCGATTGCTCGCGGCCTGATTGGCAAAGAGCAGGACGATGTCGTGACCATCCGTACCCCGGGTGGCGAAGTGGAATACGAAATTATTAAGGTTGAGTACCTGTAATTCGCCTCTCCACGAAGATGTTGATACATTGTAAAGAAAGGAAAAAGGCCGCATAGCGGCCTTTTATCAACTCAAGGAGCATGGCATTTTGCTCACCTGCTGACAGAAATCCCTCGTTTTACACAGAAAATGTGTTTAATTCAGGATATCCTTAGCGTGGCAGCGAGATTTTACGCTCTTTAGTTGGGCGATAGAGCACCAGCGTTTTACCGATGACCTGCACGTTACAGGCACCGGTTTCGCGCACGATGGCTTCCACGATCAAGTTCTTCGTGTCTCTGTCTTCAGAGGCAATTTTCACCTTGATCAGCTCGTGGTGTTCCAGCGCTTGTTCAATCTCGGCAAGCACCCCTTCGGTCAAACCATTGTTGCCAAGCATGACTACAGGCTTGAGCGGATGTGCCAGACCTTTAAGGTGCTGTTTTTGTTTAGTACTCAGATTCATCGTATATTTTTGCTTACGTTGGGATTGAAAACGGTTCATTCTACCGCCATCTCCCTTATATCGCCAAATAGCTGCGTAGAAATTTACGTCACAGGCAAGCAACGATGAACCAGGACGGAAATGTTAAATGACAGGTAAAAAGCGTTCTGCCAGCTCCAGCCGCTGGCTTCAGGAACACTTTAGCGATAAATATGTTCAACAGGCACAGAAAAAGGGGTTGCGTTCCCGTGCCTGGTTTAAACTTGATGAAATACAGCAAAGTGACAAACTTTTTAAGCCGGGGATGACGGTGGTTGACCTCGGTGCGGCACCTGGCGGATGGTCGCAGTATGCGGTAACGCAGATTGGCGGCACGGGCCGCATCATCGCATGCGATCTTTTACCAATGGATCCCATCGTTGGTGTCGACTTCCTTCAGGGCGACTTTCGTGATGAATTAGTGCTGAAAGCGTTACTTGATCGTGTTGGTGACAGTAAGGTCCAGGTTGTCATGTCGGATATGGCACCAAATATGTGTGGAACACCGGCGGTGGATATCCCCCGCGCCATGTATCTGGTGGAGCTAGCGTTAGAAATGTGTCGTGATGTACTAGCGCCTGGTGGTAGTTTTGTTGTGAAGGTGTTTCAGGGCGAAGGTTTCGAGGAGTATCTTAAGGAAATTCGCTCCCTGTTTGCGAAGGTTAAAGTTCGTAAGCCGGACTCTTCCCGGGCCCGTTCCCGTGAAGTGTATATTGTAGCGACCGGGCGAAAATGATAACCGGTAGATTTCAGACGAAAGTTTGAATGACACTGGATATAGAGTATCCTGACGCTGTTTTTAACACAGTTGTAATATGAGGTTAATCCCTTGAGTGACATGGCGAAAAACCTAATACTCTGGCTGGTCATTGCCGTTGTGCTGATGTCAGTATTCCAGAGCTTTGGGCCCAGCGAGTCGAATAGCCGCAAGGTGGATTATTCTACCTTCCTGCAGGAGGTCAATCAGGACCAGGTTCGCGAAGCGCGTATCAACGGACGTGAGATCAACGTTACCAAGAAAGATAGTAACCGTTACACGACTTACATCCCGGTGAACGATCCTAAGCTGCTTGATAACCTTCTGACTAAAAACGTCAAGGTGGTAGGTGAGCCGCCAGAAGAACCGAGCCTGCTGGCTTCTATCTTCATCTCCTGGTTCCCGATGCTGCTTCTTATCGGCGTCTGGATCTTCTTTATGCGCCAGATGCAGGGCGGCGGTGGCAAAGGTGCCATGTCGTTCGGTAAGAGCAAGGCGCGTATGTTGACGGAAGATCAGATCAAAACCACGTTTGCAGACGTCGCCGGTTGTGACGAAGCAAAAGAAGAGGTGGGTGAACTGGTTGAATACCTGCGCGAGCCGAGCCGTTTCCAGAAGCTGGGCGGTAAGATCCCGAAAGGCGTCCTGATGGTCGGCCCTCCGGGTACCGGTAAGACCCTGCTGGCGAAAGCCATCGCGGGTGAAGCGAAGGTACCGTTCTTTACTATTTCAGGTTCTGACTTCGTAGAAATGTTCGTGGGTGTCGGTGCATCTCGTGTGCGTGACATGTTCGAGCAGGCTAAAAAGGCAGCACCGTGCATTATCTTCATCGATGAAATCGACGCCGTGGGCCGCCAGCGTGGCGCTGGTCTGGGCGGTGGTCACGATGAACGTGAGCAGACCCTGAACCAGATGCTGGTTGAGATGGACGGCTTCGAAGGTAACGAGGGTATTATCGTTATCGCGGCAACTAACCGTCCGGACGTTCTTGACCCTGCGCTGCTGCGTCCAGGCCGTTTCGACCGTCAGGTTGTGGTCGGTCTGCCGGATGTTCGTGGTCGTGAACAGATTCTGAAAGTGCACATGCGTCGCGTACCGCTGGCACCAGATATCGACGCGGCAATCATTGCGCGCGGTACTCCGGGCTTCTCCGGTGCGGACCTGGCTAACCTGGTCAACGAAGCTGCACTGTTTGCCGCTCGCGGTAACAAACGTGTAGTGTCGATGGTGGAATTCGAAAAAGCGAAAGACAAAATCATGATGGGTGCGGAACGTCGCTCCATGGTGATGACGGAAGCGCAAAAAGAGTCCACAGCATACCACGAAGCGGGCCACGCGATTATCGGTCGCCTGGTGCCGGAACACGATCCGGTGCATAAAGTGACGATCATTCCGCGCGGTCGTGCGCTGGGTGTGACCTTCTTCCTGCCTGAAGGCGACGCGATCAGCGCCAGCCGTCAGAAGCTGGAAAGCCAGATTTCAACCCTGTACGGCGGTCGTCTGGCGGAAGAGATTATCTACGGTCCGGAACATGTTTCTACCGGTGCGTCCAACGATATTAAAGTGGCGACAAACCTGGCGCGTAACATGGTGACTCAGTGGGGCTTCTCCGACAAACTCGGTCCACTGCTCTATGCAGAGGAAGAGGGCGAAGTATTCCTGGGCCGTTCTGTGGCGAAAGCGAAACATATGTCTGATGAAACGGCTCGTATCATCGACCAGGAAGTGAAAGCACTGATTGAACGTAACTACGGTCGCGCACGTCAGATCCTGAACGACAATATGGACATCCTGCATTCGATGAAAGATGCGCTCATGAAATATGAGACCATCGATGCTCCGCAGATTGACGACCTGATGGCTCGCCGCGAAGTGCGTCCGCCAGCAGGCTGGGAAGACCCAGGCGCTTCCAACAATTCTGACAACAATGGCACCCCGCGTGCGCCGCGTCCGGTTGATGAACCGCGTACGCCGAACCCGGGTAACACCATGTCAGAACAGTTGGGCGACAAGTAAGTCACTGCTGTTGGCGAGTGTGTCTGTACCTCAAACCCTGGAGCTTGCTCCGGGGTTTTTCTTTTATGTTTAACCACATTAATACCAGGGATTTAGCCATGAAACTTTTCGCCCAGGACTCGCATCTCGATCTCTCACATCCGCATGTGATGGGGATCCTGAATGTTACCCCTGACTCCTTCTCAGATGGCGGTACGCATAACACGCTTATCGAGGCGGTTAAGCACGCCAATCTGATGATTAACGCGGGGGCAACCATCATTGACGTTGGCGGTGAGTCGACGCGTCCGGGGGCGGCAGAGGTTTCAGTGGAGGAAGAACTGGCGCGTGTGGTCCCGGTGGTTGAAGCCATCGCACAACGTTTTGAGGTGTGGATATCCGTCGACACGTCTAAGCCAGAGGTGATTCGTGAAGTGGCGCGAGTGGGTGCTCACATCATCAATGATATCCGCTCTCTGACCGAGCCGGGGGCGATTGAAGCGGCCGCGGAAACCGGGCTGCCGGTTTGTCTGATGCATATGCAGGGAAAACCGAAAACGATGCAGGATGCGCCTAAGTATGAGGATGTCTTTGCGGATGTGAATCGCTTCTTTATTGAGCATATTGCACGCTGTGAGCGTGCAGGTATCGCAAAAGAGAAATTGCTGCTCGACCCGGGGTTCGGTTTCGGTAAAAATCTCTCCCACAATTATGCGTTGCTTGCGCGTTTATCCGAGTTTCATCATTTCGGCCTGCCGTTGCTGGTTGGCATGTCGAGAAAGTCGATGATTGGGCAGTTGCTGAATGTCGGGCCGAGTGAACGCCTGAGCGGCAGTCTGGCCTGCGCGGTGATTGCAGCAATGCAGGGCGCGCATATAATTCGTGTCCATGATGTAAAAGAAACAGTAGAGGCCATGCGCGTGGTGGAAGCCACACTGGCAGCGAAGGGAAATAAACGCTATGAGTAATCGTAAATATTTTGGCACCGATGGCATCCGCGGGCGCGTAGGCGACGCGCCAATCACACCTGATTTTGTCCTGAAACTGGGCTGGGCTGCAGGTAAAGTACTGGCGCGTCATGGCTCTCGTAAAATCATTATTGGTAAAGATACCCGTATTTCAGGCTATATGCTGGAGTCCGCACTGGAAGCCGGTCTCGCCGCTGCCGGGCTTTCAGCATCCTTTACTGGCCCAATGCCAACACCTGCTGTCGCCTATCTGACGCGTACCTTCCGCGCGGAAGCCGGCATCGTGATTTCAGCCTCACATAACCCGTTCTATGATAACGGTATTAAGTTCTTCTCCATTGATGGCACCAAGCTGCCGGATGATGTGGAAGAGGCGATCGAAGCCGAAATGGAAAAAGAGATCACCTGTGTTGATTCCGCTGAGCTGGGCAAAGCAAACCGTATTGTTGATGCGGCTGGCCGTTACATTGAATTCTGCAAAGGCACCTTCCCGAACGAGCTAAGCCTGGCTCACCTCAAAATTGTGGTGGACTGTGCAAACGGCGCGACGTATCACATTGCGCCGAATGTTTTCCGCGAGCTGGGGGCGAAGGTGATCACCATTGGCTGTGAGCCTGATGGTCTGAACATTAACGAACAGGTTGGTGCGACGGACGTTCGTGCCCTGCAGGCACGCGTGCTGGCAGAAAAAGCGGACCTGGGTATTGCCCTGGACGGCGACGGCGACCGTGTAATCATGGTTGACCACGAAGGGAACAAGGTCGATGGCGACCAGATCCTCTACATTATTGCGCGTGAAGGTCTGCGTCAGGGGCAGTTGCGCGGCGGTGCGGTTGGAACGCTGATGAGCAACATGGGTCTGGAGCTGGCATTGAAACAGCTGGGGATCCCGTTTGTTCGCGCGAAGGTGGGTGACCGCTACGTGCTGGAAAAACTGCAGGAGAAAGGCTGGCGTATTGGCGCTGAAAACTCCGGTCATGTGATCCTGCTCGACAAAACCACCACCGGTGACGGCATTGTGGCAGCGCTTCAGGTTGTTGCCGCGATGGCACGCAACTATATGAGCCTGCACGATCTGTGCAGCGGCATGAAAATGTTCCCGCAGATCCTTGTGAACGTGCGCTTCACCGCAGGCAAAGGCGATCCGCTGGAAAATGATAACGTCAAAGCGGTGATGGCAGACGTTGAAGCTGCGCTTGGCAACCGTGGGCGTGTTCTGCTGCGTAAGTCAGGTACTGAACCGCTGATCCGCGTGATGGTGGAAGGCGAAGACGAAGCGCAGGTGACTGAATTTGCGCACCGTATTGCAGATGCTGTAAAAGCTGCATAACTTTTCACAGTAAGTGTTTAAAAAGGCGGCGCTTGCCGCCTTAGTTTTAAGCATTTCGTGGCTTTTTGCTGTTTTTTTCTGCAGTTGATACAATGCGTCAAAATTGCCCTTGCGAAGGTCATTCGCTTTGGTTAGTATTCACACCCGCTTCAGTGGGAAACAAAAATCCTGCTAATTGGTCGAAGCATTGGTATGCGGCAAATCCGCAAGGAACAGGTTGATTATGTACGAAGCTCTTTTAGTTATTTTCCTTATTGTAGCCATCGCTCTCGTAGCGCTGATTATGCTGCAGCAAGGTAAAGGCGCTGATATGGGAGCCTCCTTCGGAGCAGGCGCTTCCGGTACGCTGTTCGGTTCAAGTGGTTCTGCGAACTTCATGACCCGTACTACAGCGATTCTGGCTACGCTGTTCTTCATCATCAGCCTGGTGCTTGGCAATATCAACAGCAACAAGACCAGCAAAGGAAGCGAGTGGGAAAATCTGAGCGCGCCAGCGAAAACTGAGCAGACTCAGCCAGCTGCACCGGCTAAGCCAACCAGCGATATCCCGCAGTAAGTATTCCGTACCGAGGTGGTGGAATTGGTAGACACGCTACCTTGAGGTGGTAGTGCCCTAACGGGCTTGTGGGTTCGAGTCCCATCCTCGGTACCAATATTCCAGAAAAAAGACGTCGAAAGACGTCTTTTTTTGTTTGTATTTTTTATCGATCGTAGGCCCGGTAAGCGCAGCGCCACCGGGCAAAATGGCGGGTGGCGCTGCGCTTACCCGCCCTACAAAAGGCCACAAAAAAGGCGTCCATCGGACGCCTTTTACACTTCACATCAGCGATTACTTCTTATCGCTGTGCTCCAGGTTTTCAACCTGCGGCAGGCCGTTGCCGGAACTGGCTGACAGCAGGCCATTCTCAACGTAGTTGAACAGCTTCTCACGTGTATCGGTGATATCCAGATTACGCATGGTCAGCTGACCGATACGGTCATCAGGTGAGAATACGGATTCACCTTTTTCCATGGTCAGACGTTCTGCTTTGTAGGTCAGGTTGTCAGACACAGTGTTCAGAATGGAGTAATCATTCCCGCGACGCAGTTCAAGAGTGACTTCGCCAGTGATAGCGCTTGCCACCCAACGCTGCAGGGCATCACGCAGCATCAGTGCCTGTGGATCGAACCAGCGGCCCTGATACAGCAGTTTACCCAACTGACGGCCATGGGAGTGATACTGCTCGATGGTATCTTCGTTGTGAATGCCGGTCAGCAGACGCTCATAGGCAATGTGCAGCAGCGCCATCCCCGGGGCTTCATAGATGCCACGGCTTTTCGCTTCGATGATACGGTTTTCGATCTGATCGCTCATACCCAGGCCGTGACGACCGCCGATGCGGTTCGCTTCCAGCATCAGTTCCACATCATTAGAGAAGGTCTTGCCGTTCAGGGCAACCGGATGGCCACGCTCGAAACGCACGGTCACTTCTTCTGCCGGGATTTTGACGCTTTCATCCCAGAATTTCACGCCCATGATTGGGTTAACGATTTTCACGCTGGAGTTCAGGAACTCCAGATCTTTTGCTTCGTGCGTTGCGCCCAGCATGTTGGAGTCAGTGGAGTAGGCTTTTTCGACGGACATTTTATAGTCGAAGCCGCAGGCGATCATAAATTCAGACATTTCATGACGGCCGCCCAGCTCATCGATAAAATCGGTGTCCAGCCACGGTTTGTAAATCTGCAGCTCGGCGTTGGTCAGCAGGCCATAACGATAGAAACGTTCAATGTCGTTGCCTTTATAGGTACTGCCGTCACCCCAGATGTTCACGCCATCTTCTTTCATGGCGGCAACCAGCATGGTGCCGGTCACGGCACGGCCCAGTGGGGTGGTGTTGAAATAGGTCAGACCGCCAGTGGTATTATGGAACGCGCCACACTGGATAGCGGCAATACCTTCGGCGACCAGCTGCTTACGACAATCAATCAGACGTGCGTTCTCTGCGCCATACTCTTTAGCACGACGAGGAATGGCATCATAGTCGTCCTCATCCGGCTGACCCAGGTTCGCAGTATATGCATACGGAACCGCTCCCTTTTGGCGCATCCACAGCAGTGCAGCGCTGGTATCCAGGCCGCCTGAAAAAGCGATGCCAATACGTTGTCCTACCGGAAGATGCTTGAGAATCGTCGTCATAAAATAAAACCCTGCGTGATTGACTGATTAGAGACCGCTTTCGCTCTCGATGCATGTTTATGCAAAATAAGTGAGTATTCATTTAATCATCTTTTGTCGATGACCGGAAGAGACTCGTGCGTTTTTTGTAAAAATTTCCCTCCGTATGCCCTGGCGGAAACTGAGTTGACAGATGGGGCTCACTATCAATATACTAAATGCCGGTTTTACGTCCCGTCTTCGGTACCAAATCCCAGCATTATTTGCAAATTCTGTCCAAAACGCGTAGAATTTGCCACGTTTCAGGCGCGGGGTGGAGCAGCCTGGTAGCTCGTCGGGCTCATAACCCGAAGGTCGTCGGTTCAAATCCGGCCCCCGCAACCACTTTCCCATAAAGTCATTTTTCAAATATACTGTGAAGACTTAGAGCCTTCGTAGCTGGATTTGAAAAAATTCTTTCGGAGAGTGCTCCAGGCCACAGTTGTGGCTATAGGGTTCAGTTATCTAAAGCCCCGATTTATCGGGGTTTTTTGTTATCTGACTACAGAATAACTGGGCTTTACGCCCTTTTTTTATGTCTTGGGGGTGGGCTTGTCCACATTAGAGCAAAAATTAACAGAGATGATTACTGCACCGGTCGAAGCACTGGGCTACGAACTGGTCGGCATCGAATTCGTTCGCGGCCGTACATCGACGCTGCGCATCTATATTGATAGTGAAGATGGCATCAATGTTGATGATTGTGCTGATGTTAGCCACCAGGTGAGTGCGGTTCTTGATGTTGAAGACCCAATTACCGTTGCGTACAACCTGGAAGTTTCCTCACCTGGCCTCGATCGCCCGATGTTCACGGCCGAGCACTATGTGCGCTTTACCGGTGAAGAAGTGGCTCTCGTTCTGCGTATGGCCGTACAGAACCGCCGTAAATGGCAGGGAATTATCAAAGCCGTTGATGGTGAAATGATCACGGTAACAGTCGAAGGCAAAGATGAAGTGTTCGCGCTGAGTAATATCCAGAAGGCGAACCTGGTTCCCCACTTTTAACAGTCTGGATTGAGGTGAAAAGCCCGCGATGAACAAAGAAATTTTGGCTGTTGTTGAAGCCGTCTCCAACGAGAAATCACTGCCGCGTGAAAAGATTTTCGAAGCGCTGGAAAGTGCACTGGCTACAGCAACCAAGAAAAAATACGAACAAGAGATCGATGTTCGCGTAGAAATCGATCGTAAAAGCGGTGACTTCGATACATTCCGTCGTTGGGTAATCGTTGAAGAAGTGACCCAGCCAACCAAAGAGATCACCCTGGAAGCGGCGCGTTTTGAAGACGAAAGCCTGAACGTTGGTGACTATGTTGAAGATCAGATTGAATCTGTGACCTTCGACCGTATCACCACCCAGACCGCAAAACAGGTTATCGTGCAGAAAGTTCGCGAAGCCGAGCGTGCGCTGGTTGTCGATCAGTTCCGCGATCAGGAAGGCGAAATCATCACTGGCGTGGTGAAGAAAGTGAACCGCGACAACATCTCTCTGGAGATCAAATCCGAAGGGATGCCGGGCAACGCTGAAGCTGTGATTCTCCGTGAAGACATGCTGCCGCGTGAAAACTTCCGCCCTGGCGACCGTATCCGTGGTGTGCTGTATGCCGTTCGCCCTGAAGCGCGTGGTGCACAGCTGTTCGTGACCCGTTCTAAACCAGAAATGCTGGTTGAACTGTTCCGTATCGAAGTGCCTGAAATCGGCGAAGAAGTTATCGAAATTAAAGCGGCGGCTCGCGATCCGGGCTCCCGTGCGAAAATTGCGGTGAAAACCAACGACAAGCGTATCGACCCGGTCGGTGCTTGCGTCGGTATGCGTGGTGCGCGTGTTCAGGCGGTCTCTACCGAGCTGGGCGGCGAACGTATTGATATCGTTCTGTGGGATGACAACCCGGCGCAGTTCGTGATCAACGCAATGGCTCCGGCGGATGTGGCGTCTATCGTTGTTGACGAAGACAAACACACCATGGATATCGCTGTTGAAGCGGGTAATCTGGCGCAGGCAATCGGCCGTAACGGTCAGAACGTACGCCTGGCGTCACAGCTGAGCGGCTGGGAACTCAACGTGATGACCGTTGATGACCTGCAGGCCAAGCATCAGGCTGAAGCCCATGCGGCGATCGATACCTTCACGAAATACCTGGACATTGACGAAGAGTTCGCCACGGTTCTGGTAGAAGAAGGTTTCTCTACGCTGGAAGAACTGGCCTATGTGCCAATGAAAGAGCTGCTGGAAATTGACGGTCTGGATGAACCAACCGTTGAAGCCCTGCGTGAACGCGCTAAAAACGCACTGACCACCCTGGCACTGGCTCAGGAAGAAAGCCTTGGCGATAAAAAGCCGGCTGATGACCTGCTGAATCTGGAAGGTCTTGATCGTGCGATTGCGTTCAAGCTGGCTGCCCGTGGTGTTTGTACGCTGGAAGATCTCGCTGAGCAAGGCGTTGATGACCTGGCTGATATCGAAGGTTTAACCGACGAGAAAGCCGGCGAACTCATCATGGCCGCACGTAATATTTGCTGGTTCGGCGACGAAGCGTAATAAACTGTAGCAGGAAGGAACAGCATGACTGATGTAACTGTAAAATCGCTGGCTGCTGAGATTCAGACCTCCGTGGACCGCCTGGTACAGCAATTTGCTGATGCAGGGATCCCGAAGACCGCTGATGACTCAGTGACGGCAAACGAAAAACAAACCTTGTTAGCGCACCTCAACCGTGAACACGGCTCTGCGCCTGACAAGCTGACGCTGCAGCGCAAAACGCGCAGCACGTTGAATATTCCAGGTACCGGTGGCAAAAGTAAATCGGTACAAATTGAAGTCCGCAAGACGCGCACCTTTGTAAAACGTGATCCGCAAGAGGCAGAGCGCCTTGCCGCGGAAGAGCAGGCACAGCGTGAAGCGGAAGAACAAGCTCAGCGTGAGGCAGAAGCAACTGCCAAACGTGAGGCAGAATTAAAAGCTGAACGTGAGGCCGCAGAGAAAGCGAAACGCGACGCAAGTGAAAAAGTGAAGCGTGAAGCTGCGGAAAAAGACAAAGTGAGCAATCAACAGACAGACGAAATGACTAAAACCGCCCAGGCTGAAAAAGCCCGTCGTGAAAATGAAGCTGCTGAACTGAAGCGTAAAGCCGAAGAAGAAGCACGCCGCAAGCTTGAAGAAGAAGCGCGTCGTGTGGCTGAAGAAGCGCGCCGTATGGCAGAAGAAAACGAGAAGAACGGTATTGATACCGCTGAGCAGTCTGAAGATACCAGCGACTATCACGTGACCACTTCTCAGCACGCACGTCAGGCTGAAGATGATAACGACCGTGAAGTAGAAGGCGGTCGTGGTCGTGGTCGCAATGCGAAAGCAGCGCGTCCGGCGAAAAAAGGCAACAAACACGCCGAGTCTAAAGCTGACCGTGAAGAAGCGCGGGCAGCCGTGCGTGGCGGTAAAGGCGGCAAACAGCGTAAAGGTTCTTCCCTGCAGCAGGGCTTCCAGAAGCCAGCTCAGGCCGTTAACCGTGACGTTGTGATCGGCGAAACCATCACCGTTGGCGATCTGGCGAACAAAATGGCGGTTAAAGGCTCTCAGGTCATCAAAGCGATGATGAAACTGGGCGCAATGGCGACCATCAACCAGGTGATCGACCAGGAAACCGCACAGCTGGTTGCCGAAGAGATGGGCCACAAAGTTATCCTGCGTCGTGAAAACGAGCTGGAAGAAGCAGTAATGAGCGACCGTGATACCGGTGCTGCGGCAGAACCGCGTGCGCCAGTTGTGACCATCATGGGTCACGTTGACCACGGTAAAACCTCTCTGCTCGACTACATTCGTTCTACGAAAGTAGCCTCCGGTGAAGCGGGTGGTATTACCCAGCACATCGGTGCATATCACGTAGAAACCGACAACGGTATGATCACCTTCCTGGATACCCCAGGCCACGCCGCGTTTACCTCAATGCGTGCTCGTGGTGCTCAGGCGACAGATATCGTTGTTCTGGTTGTTGCTGCAGACGATGGCGTGATGCCACAGACCATCGAAGCTATCCAGCACGCGAAAGCGGCGGGTGTGCCGGTTGTGGTTGCAGTGAACAAGATCGATAAGCCAGAAGCGGATCCAGATCGTGTTAAAAACGAACTGTCCCAGTACGGCATCCTGCCAGAAGAGTGGGGCGGTGAAAGCCAGTTCGTACACGTGTCTGCGAAAGCAGGTACTGGTATCGACGAGCTGCTGGACGCGATCCTGCTGCAGGCTGAAGTTCTGGAGCTGAAAGCGATCCGTAACGGTATGGCGAGCGGCGCGGTCATCGAATCCTTCCTGGATAAAGGCCGTGGCCCGGTGGCTACCGTTCTGGTTCGCGAAGGTACACTGCATAAAGGCGATATCGTCCTGTGTGGTTTCGAATACGGTCGTGTTCGTGCGATGCGTAACGAACTGGGTCAGGAAGTGCTGGAAGCAGGTCCGTCCATTCCAGTGGAAATCCTCGGTCTGTCCGGTGTGCCGGCTGCCGGTGACGAAGTGACCGTTGTGCGTGACGAGAAGAAAGCGCGTGAAGTTGCACTGTACCGTCAGGGCAAATTCCGTGAAGTTAAACTGGCTCGTCAGCAGAAATCTAAACTCGAGAACATGTTCGCGAACATGGCTGAAGGCGAAGTTCACGAAGTGAACGTCGTACTGAAAGCTGACGTTCAGGGTTCTGTGGAAGCGATTTCCGACTCCTTGCTGAAACTGTCTACTGACGAAGTTAAAGTGAAGATCATCGGTTCTGGCGTAGGTGGTATCACCGAAACCGACGCAACCCTGGCGGCTGCCTCTAACGCCATTCTGGTTGGCTTCAACGTGCGTGCTGATGCGTCTGCTCGCCGCGTGATCGAAGCAGAAAGCCTGGATCTGCGTTACTACTCCGTCATCTATAACCTGATCGACGAAGTGAAAGCAGCGATGAGCGGTATGCTGTCTCCAGAGCTGAAACAGCAGATCATCGGTCTGGCTGAAGTGCGCGATGTGTTCAAATCGCCGAAATTCGGTGCGATCGCGGGCTGTATGGTTACCGAAGGTACCATCAAGCGTCACAACCCAATCCGCGTACTGCGTGACAACGTGGTTATCTACGAAGGCGAGCTGGAATCCCTGCGCCGCTTCAAAGATGACGTTAACGAAGTCCGTAACGGCATGGAATGTGGTATCGGCGTGAAGAACTACAACGACGTTCGCGTTGGCGATATGATCGAAGTGTTCGAAATCATCGAGATCCAACGCAGCATCGACTAATCCTGTTGGGATAGGTCCATATGTCGGCCGGGATCGCCTCGTGCCACCCGGCAATAATTTTAAAAAGGGGCTTTAGCCCCTTTTTTGTCTGGAGAATTTATTATGGCGAAAGAATTTGGTCGCCCGCAGCGCGTAGCGCAGGAAATGCAGAAAGAGATCGCGCTCATTCTGCAACGCGAAATTAAAGATCCGCGTGTGGGCATGATGACCACCGTGTCCGGCGTGGAGATGTCCCGTGACCTCGCGTATGCCAAAGTGTTCGTAACGTTCCTGAACGATCAGGACGAAGCGGCAGTGAAAAATGGTATTAAAGCGTTGCAGGAAGCCTCTGGTTTCATCCGCTCTCTGCTCGGCAAAGCGATGCGTCTGCGTATCGTGCCTGAGCTGACCTTCTTCTACGACAACTCCCTGGTCGAAGGTATGCGTATGTCCAACCTGGTGACCAGCGTGGTGAAACATGACGACGAACGTCGTGTTAACCCGGCGGACGACAGCAAGGAGGACTGATGAGTCGTCCTCGTCGTCGTGGCCGCGACGTGCATGGTGTGCTGCTGCTGGATAAACCCCAGGGCGCATCCAGCAACGACGTGCTGCAAAAAGTGAAGCGTATTTATAATGCCAACCGTGCGGGCCATACAGGCGCGCTGGACCCCCTGGCGACGGGCATGCTGCCCATCTGCCTGGGGGAGGCAACAAAGTTTTCTCAGTACCTGCTGGATTCCGATAAGCGTTATCGCGTTATCGCCAGGCTGGGCCAGCGCACGGACACCTCCGATGCCGATGGTCAGGTGGTGGAAGAGCGTCCTGTGACGTTTAGCGCAGAGCAACTGGATGCGGCGCTGGAGAGCTTCCGTGGCGATACGCTGCAGGTGCCGTCGATGTATTCTGCGCTGAAATATCAGGGTAAAAAGCTCTACGAATATGCGCGCCAGGGTATTGAAGTGCCGCGTGAAGCCCGCCCGATCACCGTGTATGAACTGCTCTTTATTCGCCACGAGGGTGACGAACTGGAGCTGGAAGTGCACTGTTCGAAAGGCACCTATATTCGCACTATTATCGATGACCTGGGCGAGAAGCTCGGCTGCGGTGCGCATGTTATCTACCTGCGTCGCCTGGCCGTCAGTAAATATCCGGTTGAGCGGATGGTGACCCTTGAGCATCTGCACGCGCTGGTTGAACAGGCGCAAGCGCAGGGTGTTGCCGCGGCAGATTTGCTTGACCCGCTGCTGATGCCGATGGATAGCCCGGCGGCCGACTTCCCGGTTGTTAATCTTCCTTTAACATCGTCCGTTTACTTTAAGAACGGAAACCCGGTTCGGACCACGAATGCACCGCTGGAAGGCCTGGTACGCGTGACCGAAGGGGATGACGGTAAGTTTATCGGCATGGGTGAAATGGACGGTGAAGGACGCGTTGCGCCCCGCCGTCTGGTGGTGGAATACCCGGTCGAAGGCTGACGGCGATATCAGCTCACCTTGCGGTAAACCGGTGAGGCGAGTAGAATATCGCGGCTTAACGTCCGGCAAATTGTTTAACAATTTTGCGGGGCGTATACGGGGATCGCTGAATTAGAGATCGGCATCCTTACATTCTTTATACTTTGGAGTTTGAAAATGTCTCTAAGCGTTGAAGCTAAAGCTAAAATCGTTTCTGAGTTTGGTCGTGGTACTAACGACAGCGGTTCTACCGAAGTTCAGGTTGCACTGCTGACTGCACAGATTAACCACCTGCAGGGTCACTTTGCAGAGCACAAAAAAGATCACCACAGCCGTCGTGGTCTGCTGCGTATGGTTTCTCAGCGTCGTAAACTGCTCGACTACCTGAAACGTAAAGATGTTGCACGTTACTCCGCGCTGATCGAGCGTCTGGGTCTGCGTCGCTAAGTCTTGCGAGTTTCAGAAAAGGGGGCCTGATGGCCCCTTTTTTCAACCGGACCGCAGCAATTCACTGGAAACTATTGTATTGTTGCTATAAATGATCTTCCTTGCAGAGGTTCGCGCGGCTAATGAGAGGCTTCACCCATGGGGGTGTTGGTTGTCATTAGTCGCGAGGATGCGAAGAAGGTCGGGTTAAATCGTCAGCACACCGGTGGTGTGCTGTCAAACATTTAAGAAAGGACAGAATTTTGCTGAATCCGATCGTTCGTAAATTCCAGTATGGTCAGCATACCGTCACGCTGGAAACCGGCATGATGGCACGTCAGGCTACTGCTGCCGTTATGGTAAGCATGGATGACACCGCGGTATTCGTGACCGTTGTTGGCCAGAAAAAAGCTAAACCAGGTCAGGACTTCTTCCCACTGACCGTTAACTACCAGGAGCGTACTTACGCTGCCGGTAAAATCCCGGGTGGCTTCTTCCGTCGTGAAGGCCGTCCAAGCGAAGGCGAAACCCTGATCGCGCGTCTGATTGACCGCCCGGTTCGTCCGCTGTTCCCGGAAGGCTTCGTAAACGAAGTGCAGGTTATCGCGACCGTGGTTTCCGTTAACCCACAGGTTAACCCGGATATCGTTGCGATGATCGGTGCCTCCGCTGCGCTGTCTCTGTCCGGTATTCCATTCAATGGTCCTATCGGTGCCGCGCGCGTTGGTTACATCAACGACCAGTACGTGCTGAACCCGACTCAGGAAGAGCTGAAAGAAAGTAAGCTGGACCTGGTTGTTGCCGGTACGGAAGCCGCCGTTCTGATGGTTGAGTCTGAAGCAGAGCTGCTGAGCGAAGACCAGATGCTGGGCGCTGTGGTCTTCGGCCACGACCAACAGCAGGTTGTTATCCAGAACATCAACGAGCTGGTGAAAGAAGCCGGTAAACCACGTTGGGACTGGCAGCCTGAAGCCGCTAACGACGCGCTGAACGCACGCGTTGCTGCACTGGCTGAAGCGCGTCTGAGCGATGCGTACCGTATCACCGACAAGCAGGAGCGTTATGCTCAGGTTGACGTGATCAAAGACGAAACCATCGCCACGCTGGTTGCTGAAGACGAAACGCTGGACGCTAACGAGCTGAGCGAAATTCTGCACGCAATCGAGAAAAACGTTGTTCGTAGCCGCGTACTGGCTGGCGAGCCGCGTATCGATGGCCGTGAAAAAGACATGATCCGTGGTCTGGACGTGCGTACTGGCGTACTGCCACGTACTCACGGTTCTGCGCTGTTCACCCGTGGCGAAACGCAGGCGCTGGTTACCGCGACCCTGGGTACTGCACGTGACGCACAGATCATCGACGAGCTGATGGGCGAGCGCACTGACAGCTTCCTGTTCCACTATAACTTCCCTCCGTACTCCGTAGGGGAAACCGGTATGGTGGGTTCGCCTAAGCGTCGTGAAATTGGTCACGGTCGTCTGGCGAAGCGCGGCGTGCTGGCAGTGATGCCAGACGCAGACAAATTCCCGTACACCGTTCGTGTGGTTTCTGAAATCACCGAATCCAACGGTTCTTCTTCCATGGCTTCCGTGTGTGGTGCCTCTCTGGCGCTGATGGATGCAGGCGTGCCAATCAAAGCCGCCGTTGCGGGTATCGCAATGGGTCTGGTGAAAGAGGGCGACAACTTTGTTGTTCTGTCTGACATTCTGGGCGACGAAGACCACCTGGGCGATATGGACTTCAAAGTGGCGGGTTCCCGCGAAGGTATCTCTGCACTGCAGATGGATATCAAAATTGAAGGTATCACCAAAGAGATCATGCAGGTTGCTCTGAACCAGGCTAAAGGTGCGCGTCTGCACATCCTGGGCGTGATGGAACAGGCTATCAACGCGCCGCGCGGTGATATCTCCGAGTTCGCTCCGCGTATTCACACCATCAAGATCAATCCAGACAAGATCAAAGATGTTATCGGTAAGGGCGGTTCCGTGATCCGTGCGCTGACCGAAGAGACCGGCACCACCATTGAAATCGAAGATGACGGTACGGTGAAGATCGCAGCGACCGACGGCGAAAAAGCGAAATTCGCGATTCGTCGCATCGAAGAAATCACTGCAGAAATCGAAGTGGGCCGTATCTACAATGGTAAAGTGACCCGTATCGTTGACTTTGGCGCGTTCGTTGCCATCGGTGGCGGTAAAGAAGGTCTGGTACACATCTCTCAAATCGCTGACAAGCGCGTTGAGAAAGTGACCGATTACCTGCAGATGGGTCAGGAAGTACCGGTTAAAGTTCTGGAAGTTGACCGCCAGGGCCGTATCCGTCTGAGCATTAAAGAAGCAACCGAGCAGTCTCAGCCAGCTGCTGCGCCAGAAGCACCGGCAGCAGAACAGCAAGGCGAGTAAGGTTGCCATTTGCCCTCCGCATCGCGGAGGGCCATTATCAGGCAGGACGCCTTGTTAAGCCGCCGGGGGACAGGACGTTCATCCAATAGTTGTCTTCGGGAGTGGGAAATGAAGCCTTTTTTGCGCTGGTGTTTCGTTGCGACAGCTTTAACGCTGGCAGGATGCAGCAACTCAGCCTGGCGTAAGAGCGAAGTCCTCGCAGTGCCATTGCAACCGACTTTGCAGCAGGAAGTGATTCTGGCACGCATGGAACAAATTCTTGCCAGTCGGGCTTTAACCGATGACGAACGCGCACAGCTTTTATATGAGCGCGGAGTGTTGTATGATAGTCTCGGTCTGAGGGCATTAGCGCGAAATGATTTCTCACAAGCGCTGGCTATCCGACCTGATATGCCTGAAGTATTCAATTACTTAGGCATTTATTTAACGCAGGCAGGCAATTTTGATGCTGCCTATGAAGCGTTTGATTCTGTACTTGAGCTTGATCCAACTTACAACTACGCGCACTTGAATCGCGGTATCGCATTGTATTACGGCGGTCGTGATAAGTTAGCGCAAGATGATCTGCTGGCGTTTTATCAAGACGATCCTAATGATCCTTTCCGTAGCCTGTGGCTTTACATCGTTGAGCAGAAGCTCGATGAGAAGCAGGCAAAAGAGGCACTGAAACAGCGCTTCGACAAATCGGACAAGGAACAGTGGGGATGGAACATTGTCGAGTTCTACCTGGGCAACATTAGCGAAGCAACGCTGATGGAACGCCTCAAGGCGGACGCAACGGATAACACCTCGCTCGCTGAGCATCTCAGTGAAACCAACTTCTATTTAGGTAAGTACTACCTAAGTCTGGGGGATAAGGACAGCGCTACGGCACTGTTCAAATTAGCGGTTGCTAACAACGTACACAACTTCGTTGAGCACCGTTATGCATTGTTGGAATTATCGCTCTTGGGCCAGGAGCAAGATGACCTGGCAGAATCGGACCAGCAATAGCTGACGACATAAACATCAGCCCGTAATCTTTTTGATTGCCATCACCTTCACTGGTGAGGGCGTTGTTGTTCGTCAATACACCTAATTTGAGCCGGTTCACACTTTTCAATGAAAATTGCAGATCATTTTCACGATGAGCTAAGTAGACTGGCCGCCATTGACATTGAGGCACTCGTACTACATGGCTGAATTCGAAACCACTTTTGCAGATCTGGGCCTGAAGGCTCCTATCCTTGAAGCTCTTAACGATCTCGGTTACGAAAAACCATCTCCGATCCAGGCAGAATGTATCCCACATCTGCTCTCTGGTCGTGACGTGCTGGGCATGGCCCAGACTGGTAGCGGCAAAACCGCAGCATTCTCGCTGCCGCTGCTGAACAACATTGATCCGGACCTGCGTGCTCCGCAGATCCTCGTCCTGGCTCCAACCCGTGAACTGGCGGTTCAGGTTGCGGAAGCGATGACGGAATTCTCTAAACACATGCGCGGCGTAAACGTGGTAGCCCTGTACGGCGGCCAGCGTTATGACGTGCAGTTACGCGCCCTGCGCCAGGGCCCACAGATTGTTGTCGGTACGCCGGGCCGTCTGCTGGATCACCTGAAGCGCGGTACACTGGATCTCTCTAAACTGAGCGGTCTGGTACTGGATGAAGCCGACGAAATGCTGCGTATGGGCTTCATCGAAGACGTAGAAACCATCATGGCGCAGATCCCGGAAGGTCATCAGACCGCTCTGTTCTCTGCCACCATGCCAGAAGCAATCCGTCGCATTACCCGCCGCTTCATGAAAGAGCCGCAGGAAGTGCGCATTCAGTCCAGCGTTACCACTCGCCCGGACATCAGCCAGAGCTACTGGTCTGTGTACGGCATGCGCAAAAACGAAGCGCTGGTGCGTTTCCTGGAAGCGGAAGATTTTGATGCGGCGATTATCTTCGTTCGTACCAAAAACGCGACCCTGGAAGTGGCTGAAGCCCTGGAGCGTAACGGCTACAACAGCGCAGCGCTGAATGGCGACATGAACCAGGCTCTGCGTGAGCAGACGCTGGAGCGTCTGAAAGACGGTCGTCTGGATATCCTGATTGCAACCGACGTGGCAGCACGTGGTCTGGACGTTGAGCGTATCAGCCTGGTTGTAAACTACGACATCCCAATGGACTCTGAGTCTTACGTGCACCGTATCGGCCGTACCGGTCGTGCAGGTCGTGCGGGTCGTGCCCTGCTGTTCGTTGAGAACCGCGAGCGTCGTCTGCTGCGTAACATTGAACGCACCATGAAGCTGACCATTCCGGAAGCGGAGCTGCCAAACGCGGAACTGCTGGGCAAACGCCGTCTGGAAAAATTCGCCGCGAAAGTCCAGCAGCAGCTGGAAAGCAGCGATCTGGATCAGTACCGTGCGCTGCTGGCGCAGATTCAGCCGACCGCTGAAGGCGAAGAGCTGGATATCGAAACGCTGGCTGCAGCACTGCTGAAGATGGCACAGGGCGAACGTACCCTGATCGTGCCACCAGATGCACCGATGCGTCCTCGTCGTGAGTTCCGCGATCGTGACGATCGCTTCGAACGCCGTGGTGACCGTAACGATCGTGGCCCACGTGGTGACCGTTCAGAGCGTGGTGGCGAAGACCGTCCACGTCGTGAACGTCGTGACGCTGGCGAAATGGAACTGTACCGCATTGAAGTGGGCCGTGATGATGGTGTTGAAGTTCGTCATATCGTTGGCGCGATCGCGAACGAAGGCGACATCAGCAGCCGTTACATCGGTAACATCAAGCTGTTCGCATCTCACTCCACCATCGAGCTGCCAAAAGGCATGCCGGGCGAAGTACTGCAGCACTTTACTCGCACCCGCATCCTGAACAAGCCGATGAACATGCAGCTGCTGGGCGATGCACAGCCACGTCCTGACCGTGGCGGCGAACGTCGTGGCGGTGGTCGCGGTTTCGGTGGCGAGCGTCGTGAAGGCGGTCGCAGCGAAGGTCGCGGTGGTGAAGGTCGTCGTTTCTCCGGTGAACGCCGTGATAGCCGTGGCCCACGTCGTGAAGAAGGCACCAGCCGTCGTCGTTTTGGTGACGCGTAAGCCTTTCGTTTCTGACGTAAAGTAATATATACAGCCCCGATAAAGACTATCGGGGCTTTTTTTATTCCCTTTGTACTCTTGTACTGGTACAGTGCAGCACATTAAAATGCAAACCACATTTTTGACTGGAGATATGGCTGTATGGCGACACTAACCACCACCCAAACGTCACCTTCGCTGCTTGGCGGCGTGGTGATCATCGGCGGAACCATTATTGGTGCCGGGATGTTCTCCCTGCCAGTGGTCATGTCCGGTGCGTGGTTCTTCTGGTCGCTGGCTGCGCTGGTCTTCACCTGGTTCTGTATGCTCCATTCAGGGCTGATGATCCTTGAAGCCAACCTGAACTACCGCATTGGCTCCAGCTTCGACACCATCACGAAAGATCTGCTGGGTAAAGGCTGGAACCTGGTGAACGGCCTTTCCATCGCGTTTGTGCTCTACATCCTGACCTACGCGTACATCTCAGCAAGCGGCTCGATTCTGCATCACACCTTTTCGGAGATGTCGCTGAACGTTCCGGCGCGTCTGGCCGGGTTGTGCTTTGCGCTGGGTGTCGCGTTTATCGTCTGGATGAGTACCAAAGCGGTGAGCCGGATGACGGCCATCGTACTGGGCGCAAAGGTCATCACTTTCTTTCTGACCTTCGGTAGCCTGCTGGGGCACGTTACCCCGTCAACACTGTTTAACGTGGCTGAAACCAATACGTCGTACACGCCGTATCTGCTGATGACCCTGCCGTTCTGTCTGGCGTCGTTTGGCTACCACGGCAACGTACCGAGCCTGATGAAGTATTACGGCAAAGACCCGCGGACAATCGTCAAGTGCCTAGTTTACGGTACGCTGCTGGCGCTGGGGCTGTATGTGATTTGGCTGCTGGGGACGATGGGCAACATCCCGCGTCCTGAGTTTATCGGCATTGCGCAGAAGGGCGGGAATATAGATGTGCTGGTGCAGGCGCTGAGCGGTGTACTGAACAGCCGCAGTCTGGATCTGCTGCTGGTGGTATTCTCCAACTTTGCGGTTGCGAGCTCTTTCCTCGGCGTGACGCTCGGCCTGTTTGACTATCTGGCGGACCTGTTTGGCTTTGATGACTCCGCGATGGGGCGCTTCAAAACCGCACTGCTGACCTTCCTGCCACCGATGGTGGGCGGCCTGCTGTGGCCGAACGGCTTCCTGTACGCCATTGGTTATGCCGGTCTGGCGGCTACCATCTGGGCGGCAATTGTGCCGGCGCTGCTGGCGCGTAAATCCCGTCAGCGCTTCGGTAGCCCGAAATTCCGCGTCTGGGGCGGTAAACCGATGATTGCACTGATTCTGGTGTTTGGTGTTGGTAACGCGCTGGTCCACGTGCTGTCGAGCTTTAATCTGTTGCCGGTATATCAGTAAGTTTTTGTGCCGGATGGCGGCTACGCCTTATCCGGCCTACGCGATCCCGTAGGCCCGGTAAGCGAAGCGCCACCGGGCAAAAAAACTACCCCACCAACTCCTCTTTCACCTGCATCGCCAGCTCAAACGAGTGCAAACGCGCCTGATGATCGAAAATCTGGCCGTTAACCATAATCTCATCAGCCTGCGTTTCGCGCAGCACCGCCTCAAGCCCGTGACGCACCTTCGCTTTATCTCCCACCAGCGACATGCTCAGCGCCTGTTGAACACCATACTGCTCGGAAGCTGACCACAGCTGATGCATATTCTCCACCGGCGGTGGAAGCTGGCCGGTCTCACCGCGACGCAGCTTCACAAACGCCTGCTGCATGGAGGTAAACAGGAATTCCGCATCGCGATTGCTGTCGGCGGCAATGATGTTGATACACACCATCGCGTACGGTTTCTCCAGCCTTTCAGAAGGTTTGAAGTTCGTGCGGTAGAGATGCAGCGCCTGATGCAGCATATCCGGTGCGAAGTGGGAGGCGAACGCGAAGGGCAGCCCCAGCTGTGCAGCAAGCTGCGCGCTATAAAGACTTGAGCCTAACAGCCATACCGGGATCTTCTCGCCATAGCCCGGCACCGGGCGCACGTGCGGGTTCGGGTCACGCGCATCGAACCAGTCCACCAGTTCAGCCACATCACGGGGGAAATTGTCGATGTCACCGCTCATATGGCGACGCAGGGCGCGCATGGTGGGCTGGTCGCTGCCCGGCGCACGGCCAAGGCCTAAATCAATACGGCCCGGGTAGAGGGTATTCAGCGTACCAAACTGCTCGGCGATCACCAGAGGAGCATGGTTTGGCAGCATCACGCCACCGGATCCCAGGTGCAGGGTAGTGGTGTTCGCGGCCAGATAGCCAATCAGCACCGAGGTGGCAGCGCTGGCGATGCCGACCATGTTGTGATGCTCCGCCAGCCAGTAACGGTGATAGCCACGCTTTTCGGCCAGTTGAGCCAGATCGAGAGAGTGCGAAAAGGCTTCTCTTGCCGAGGAGCCTTGTGGGATCGGCGCCAGATCCAGCACCGAAAACGGAAGGGTTTTGTCAGTCATAACAGCTCACTTTGTCGACGGTCAATCTTTAATACTGCATTAAATAATGATAACCGTTGTTAACAAAGTGAGCCTTTTCAGGCCTGCAGCTCCAGTCCGGCCAGCCGCTTCCAGTAGCCGTTACAGTCACTGTTTGCCGTCAGCGGCAGCGGCGATGCGCCGTTTTCATTGGCGCGAAAAGCATCCAGCATGGCAAACACGCTGGTGTCCAGCGGGGACAGACGCACCATGTCCACCAGTCCGTCCATCGACGCCAGCTCGTTACCAAGGTTATACACATAACCACTCATGGTCTGAATGCCGTTCAGGACAAACACCTGCTGATTCTCCTGCGACAGCATGCTGCGCCCGTTCGGGTACTTGATGCAGCAGGTTTCGCACTCGTCTTTCGGGCGATCTTCAGAGCGGGCAGTGAAGCAGCGGGCAGAGTACGCCAGCGGCAGATGGCCATAGCTCAACACTTCCACTTCAAACTGGTTGCGAATACCCAGCTCGTCACACTGGTTCAGGAGGTTTACCAGCCAGTCACGCGACAGCTCTACCGGCATGCACCAGCGCGTCATCCCCTGTTTCAGCAGCAGGCGCAGGGTCACGGCGTTATAGCAGTTCAATGCATGGCCCGCGACAAACGGCAGCTTGCGTTCGGCGCACATATTCACCACGCCCAGATCGCTGGCCTCCAGCAGAAACTCGCCGTTCTCCACGTAGCGCTTCAACTCACCCAGTTCAGATGAGGCCTGTACCAGCGCCAGCGTAGAGAGCACCACCTGTTTGCCGCTCCCGGCCAGGCTTTTCGCCATCTCCAGCCAGTCGCCTGCTTTGGTGGCACGGCGCTTGCTGCATACCGCTTCGCCAAGGTAAATCACATCGGCGCTGCTGGTCGCGGCCTGTTGATAAAAATCTTCCAGCGTCTCTTTTGGCCAGTAGTAGAGCACCGGTCCTAATGAATATTTCATGGTTATCTCACTGCCATTTACGGTGATACGCGCCAAGCGTGGTTTGGGTGCCTTCAGACATTGCGCCGAGCGTCTCCATCCAGGCCGATTGCGGGGCGTAGTTCTGCGGATCTGCCATGCAGCGGTCAATGGCCTGACGCCAGACTTTCGCCACCTGACTGACGTAGGCCGGGCTGCGCTGGCGACCTTCAATCTTCACCGAGGCAATATTAGCGGCCAGCAGTTCCGGCAGCAGTTCCAGCGTGTTGAGGCTGGTGGGTTCTTCCAGCGCGTGATAACGCTCGCCGTCAACCAGATAGCGGCCTTTGCACAGCGTCGGGTAGCCAGCGTTTTCACCGTCCTGATAGCGGTCAATCAGTACCTCATTCAGGCGAGATTCCAGCCCCTGTGGCGTTTGCTGCCAGCGAACAAAGCGGGCAGGCGAGCAGGCGCCAACGGTATTAGGGGATTCACCGGTTAAATACGAGGAGAGATAGCAGCGGCCTTCAGCCATGATGCACAGGCTACCAAAGGCAAAAACTTCCAGCGGCACTGGCGTGACGCGCGCGAGTTGCTTAACCTGATGAATAGAGAGCACGCGCGGTAAGACCACCCGGGCCACGTCAAAATTTTGATGATAAAAACGCACCGCCTCTTCGTTGGTGGCAGAGGCCTGAACAGAGACATGGCGCTCAATATGAGGATAGCGTTCTGCCGCATACTCTAGCATGGCGAGATCGGCCAGAATCAGCGCATCGGCACCCAGCTGTGCTGCCATATCCACCGCGCGCTGCCAGCGGGCATAGCCATCAGGATGGGCAAAGGTATTGATGGCAATATGCAATTTGCGGCGGTGCTGATGTACGAAGTTAACGGCTTCCTGAAGCTTTTTCTCCGTAAAGTTGAGGCCAGCAAAATGGCGGGCGTTAGTATCATCTTTCAGCCCGATATAGACCGCATCGGCCCCATTTTCGATGGCCGCCTTAAGCGCCGGAAGGTTTCCGGCAGGGCAGAGCAGCTCCATAATTTATCCTGATGTCGTCGAGAGCAAAAATGTTAACGAGCTGGGATTTTAATTAACCCATACGCGACAATTTTTGATTTAAGGCAGCTAATGGCGTATTGATGGCACCAATAATGAGGTACACCGGACGACGGTTTGTTGATTTACGCCGCTATGTTCTCCTCCGGATATGGCAAAATACCCGGACTATCGCTATCAGGGAGTAAAGCTCGTGCTGGATAAACTGCGTTCACGTCTCGTACAATTTGGTCCATCAATGCTGAGCGTGCCGGTAAAACTGGCGCCGTTCGCGCTTAAACGTCAGGTGCTGGAGCAGCTCCTGAGCTGGCAGTTCCGCCAGGCGCTGCAGGAAGGCGAACTGGCGTTCCTGGAAGGCCGCTGGTTAAGCATTGAAGTGCGTGATATCGGTCTGCGCTGGTTTACCTCCGTCGAGAATGACCAGCTGATTGTGCGCCAGTCCGCCGACGCGGATGTGAGCTTTAGCGCCGACGCCTGCGATCTGCTGATGATCGCCGCGCGTAAGCAGGATCCGGATACCCTCTTTTTCCAGCGCCGTCTGGTCATTGAAGGCGATACGGAACTGGGTCTGTACGTCAAAAATTTAATGGATGCCATTGAGCTGGAGCAGATGCCAAAAGCGCTGCGCGTGATGTTAATGCAAATGGCAGATTTCGTTGAGGCCGGGCTGAAAACCCCGCCTGACAGTAAACACACTTCAGTAGGTGAGCCATGCTGATTCGAGTCGAAATTGGGATTGATGCACCGGGTATCGATGCGTTGTTACGCCGCTCTTTTGCGAGCGACGCAGAAGCCCAACTGGTCCACGATCTCCGCGAAGACGGCCTGATCACGCTGGGGCTGGTTGCCACCGATGACGAAGGTCAGGTGGTGGGCTACGTTGCCTTCAGCCCGGTAACCGTTCAGGGTGAAGAATTACAGTGGGTAGGAATGGCGCCGCTTGCGGTAGATGAGCACTATCGTGGACAAGGGCTGGCACGTCAGCTGGTGTATGAAGGGCTGGACTCGCTCAATGAGTTTGGCTACGCCGCGGTGGTGACGCTGGGCGATCCTGCTTTCTATGGTCGCCTGGGCTTCGAGCCGGCGGCGCAGTATGATCTCCGCTGTCGCTGGCCGGGCACCGAAACTGCCTTCCAGGTGCACCGTCTGGCGGATGACGCGCTCAACGGCGTAAATGGCCTCGTGGAGTATCACGACCATTTTAATCGCTTCTAATCAGGCTTTCACACAGCGCCTCAAACGATCCGTCTCCGGTGACGAGGCGCTCTTTCTGGCGCTTCGTTAACTGCTTAATGCGGTATTCCACTCTTAACGCCAGCGATCTGTCACCCACAGGGGCAGAAAAGGCGAGCGTCAATTCTCCTTTCCCCCGCAGCGCTTTTGCCCCTTTTCCCGTTTGATGCTGAAGAAAACGCCGCGCCACATCGGTCGTGATCCCGGTGTAGAGAGCGTTATCGGCGGTACGGACAAGATAGAGAAACCAGCACACGGTAAACAGATTCAGTATGTTAAGGTGAACGCACCATAGCATGAGAGAGAACGAAAATGGAAACTCTGGCTGCCATTAACCGCTGGCTGGCGAAACAGCATGTTGTCACCTGGTGCGTGTATGACGACGGTGAAATGTGGTGCGCGAATGCGTTTTACTATTATGACCCTGAGCGCGTTGCGTTTTACGTGATGAGCGAAGATAAAACGCGCCATGCGCAGATGACCGGTCAGCAGGCGAAGGTGGCAGGAACAGTTAACGGTCAGCCTAAAACGGTGGCACTGATCCGTGGGGTGCAGTTTAAAGGGGAGATCCGTCGTCTGGACGGTGAAGAGAGCGACGCGCGCCGTAAGCACTACACGCGCCGCTTTCCGGTAGCCGCCGCTTTAAAAGCCCCGGTGTGGGAAATCCGCCTTGATGAGCTGAAATTTACCGACAACACGCTGGGCTTTGGCAAAAAGCTGCACTGGCTACGCGCCGAGCAGGCGTAGCGCTTCGCGGTTGAACGCCGGCAGATCGTCCGGGGTTCGGCTGGTGATCAGCTGGTCTTTGTCGTTGACCACCTCCTGATCGTAAAACTCGGCCCCCGCGTTTTTCAGATCGACAACGATCGGTTTCACGGCAGTGAGTTTACGTCCGCGCACCACATCCGCGCTGATAAGCAGTTGCGGACCGTGGCAGATAGCAAAGACCGGTTTTCCGGTGGAGACAAAATCGCGGGTGAACGTTACGAAGCGCTCGTCGCCGCGCAGGGAGTCCGGTGAATGACCGCCGGGTAACAGCAGGGCATCAAAATCAGACGGGCTGACGTTATCGATGGTCTCATCGATGGTCACGCTGGCCTCGCCCTTATGGCCTTTCACCGTTTTTCCCGCCTCTTTCTCAATGGTGATGACCTCATGTCCCGCCTTGCGGAACGCCTCAGCAGGTGAGGTGAATTCTGAATCTTCAAACTCGTCGGTAATCAGGACTGCGATTTTTTTACCCATGCTTCCTCCGTTGTTTTCGCTTCAGACTGTTTTTTTCCCGTTTGTGGTAAATACTTACCGGTAACAGACTTCTAAGTGTGGTTGACCATGCTGAGTTCGCAAACGGACTATTCTGTAAAGGGGATGAAATGAGTCAGGTACTGATTACGGGGGCAACCGGGCTGGTGGGCGATCATCTGCTGCGGCTGCTGATCCAGGATCGCAGGGTGAACTACATTGCGGCCCCGACACGTCGACCGCTGGCGGACATTTCTGGCGTCTTTAATCCTCACGATCCACAGCTGACCGACGCACTGGCGCAGGTGCAGGATCCCATCGATATCGCCTTTTGCTGCCTCGGGACAACGCGGCGTGAGGCGGGCAGTAAAGAGGCGTTTGTTCATGCTGACTATACGCTGGTGGTCGATACGGCGCTAACGGCGAAAAAGCTGGGTGCCACCCATTTTGTGGTGGTCAGCTCGCTGGGCGCCAGCGCCCGTTCGCCGTTCTTTTACAGCAAGGTGAAGGGCGAGATGGAAGAGGCCCTGATTGCCCAGAAGTGGGAGCGGTTGACAATAGTCCGTCCCTCCATGCTGCTGGGGCATCGCGACGAGCGTCGTTTTAACGAGTCGATGTTTGCCCCGTTGTTCCGCATTCTCCCTGGTAACTGGAAATCCATCGAGGCGCGCGACGTGGCACGTGCGATGTTAAAAGAGGGGCTGTCACCATCGCAGGAGGGAGTGAATATCATCCCTTCGGCGAAACTGCGTGAAATCGCGCAGGGCGAGGCGTAAACTCCCCCGGCTAATTAAATAACACTCTCCGGGGAATGCTATGACTGGTCAGTCTTCATCTCAGGCGGCAACACCTGTCCAATGGTGGAAGCCCGCGCTCTTCTTTCTCGTGGTCATTATCGGCCTCTGGTATGTGAAATGGCAGCCGTACTACGGTAAAGCCTTCACTGCCGCCGAAACGCACAGCATCGGTAAATCTATTCTCGCTCACGCTGATTCCAGCCCGCTTCGCGCGGCGTGGGATTATGCCATGGTCTATTTCCTTGCCGTCTGGAAAGCCGCCGTATTAGGCGTCATTCTGGGCTCGTTGATCCAGGTGCTTATCCCGCGTCACTGGCTGGTGAAAACCCTGGGGCAGCCACGTTTTCAGGGCACCCTGCTGGGGACCATTTTCTCCCTGCCGGGCATGATGTGTTCGTGCTGTGCCGCGCCTGTCGCCGCCGGTATGCGCCGTCAGCGAGTCTCTATGGGCGGTGCGCTGGCGTTCTGGATGGGCAACCCGCTGTTAAACCCGGCAACGCTGGTGTTTATGGGCTTTGTGCTGGGCTGGCATTTCGCCTTTATCCGCCTGGTGGCCGGTCTGCTGACGGTGCTGGTGGTGGCAACGCTGGTGCAGAAATGGGTGAAAGATAACGCCGTTGAACCGGCCGCCATTGAGCTTGATGTCAGCGAGCCACAGGGAAGCTTCTTTGCGCGCTGGGGGAATGCTCTGTGGCAGCTTTTCTGGAGCACCATTCCTGTGTATATCCTGGTGGTGTTGGTGCTCGGGGCCGCACGCGTCTGGCTATTCCCGCATGCCGACGGCGCCATCAACAATACCCTGATGTGGGTCATTGCGATGGCCATTGCCGGTTGTCTGTTTGTGATCCCAACGGCGGCTGAAATTCCGATTGTGCAGACCATGATGTTGGCCGGCATGGGCACCGCACCGGCACTGGCATTGCTCATTACCTTGCCTGCCATCAGCCTGCCGTCGCTTATCATGCTGCGTAAGTCATTCCCGGCGAAAGCGCTGTGGCTCACCGCAGGGCTGGTGGCGTTGAGTGGGGTGATTGTGGGGGGTATTGCGCTTCTGTGAAAAAAGCCCGGTGGCGCGAGTGCTCACCGGGCTTACAGTCAGGTGGGAATTACTTAATGTAGGTAAATGCGGTGGTGACGTGTTTCACGCCGCTCACCCGGCTGGCGATATCGGCCGCCGCTTTCCCTTCACGATCGGTAACCAGACCCAGCAGGAACACTTCGCCGTTTTCGGTCGTCACTTTCACGTTGGATGATTTCACCTGGTCTGAACCCAGCAGCTGGGAACGGACTTTGGTGGTGATCCACGTGTCATTGGAGGCGGTACCAAGGCTGATTGGCTGCCCCTGACGCACTTCGTTGAAGACTTCCGCAGTGCCCTCTACGCCCATCGCGATCTGTTTTGCGCGGCTGGAGAGGTCAGTATTTGGCGCCTGGCCTGTCAGCAGCACTTTGCCCTGGTAAGCCGTCACGTTGATGCGCGCTTCTTTCTTAATTTGCTCGTCTTTCGACAGCGCACTGTTGACGCGCAGCTCCAGCGTGCCGTCATCTACCTGGGTGCCAACGGTGCGCGGATCGGTCGCTGCTTTGGTGCCGACGGCAGCGGTACCCACGACAGCCGCAGCGATACATCCCTGCAGCAGTAATGCAGACATAAGGACTGCGAGGGTCGATAAAGCCTTCATGAGAACTCCTTAATCATCCTGGTGAGGGAAAAGCGTGTTATCGATCAAATCACATAAGCAGTTCACCGTGAGCATATGCATCTCCTGAATGCGTGCGCTACGGTGAGACGGAATGCGGATTTCCACATCCTGCGGCCCCAGCAGGCCCGCCAGCTCGCCCCCGTCATAGCCGGTTAAGGCAACGATAGTCATATCGCGGGTAACGGCGGCTTCGACGGCTTTGACAATGTCACGGCTATTGCCGCGCGTGGAGATGGCCAGCAGCACATCGCCCGCATGGCCCAGGGCACGCACCTGCTTAGCGTAAATCTCGTCATGCAGACGATCGTTAGCAATCGCTGTTAAGACCACATTATCGGTATTAAGTGCAATGGCAGGTAAACTGGGGCGTTCTGTTTCAAAACGATTGATCATACTGGCAGCAAAATGCTGTGCGTTGGCAGCGGACGTGCCATTGCCACAACAGAGGATTTTGTTGCCATTGAGCAGGGACTGCACCAGCGTCATGGCGGCGCGAGAGATTGCGTCAGGGAGGGCTTCTGCCGCGGCAATCTGAGTCTGAATGCTTTCTGTGAAGCACACTTTAATTCTTTCGAGCACGTTATCCCTTTTAAATCTTAATTATGCGTCTTCGCCAAAAGCGTTTTTCAGCCATTCGATCTCGTTTCCCGTGAAGGCTAACACATCGAACCGGCAATCCACAGTATCAAAACTCCCATTATGGCGGGCAAGCCACAAGTGGGCAGTCTGTAATAATTTATGTTGTTTGGCGGGCGTCACGCTGGCGGCAGCACCGCCAAAACGGGAAGACTGTCGGTAGCGTACTTCCACAAACACAATGACCTGACCCTCTTTCATGATCAGATCGATCTCGCCGCCACGTCCGCGAACGTTAGCGGCGATAAAGCGCAGTCCCTTGCCCTCAAGCCAGCGACGCGCTTTTAATTCCCAGGCGTCGCCGGTCTCTTTACGGCTTAACTGGCCGGGACGATTTGTCCCTGCTGGTATTTGAGCCATGATAACTTCCTGTTAATCACGCAATCCTGAGTGGCCGTCAGATCGCCGGTATTGCCGTTTAGCTCAAAGCCCGGCACCTGACGCATTTGGGTAAAGTGGTTCGCCAGCGTCCAGGCATCGACGCCCATCGCGTACAGACGCGCCAGTGAGTAGTCGTTACGGACTGCGCTCAGCGCCTGCTGCATCAGGGCCGGATTGCTGCCCGCCAGCATCGGAATTTCGCTGTATTGCAGGCCGTCCATCTCCAGGCGGAAATCCGGGCCTGCGGTGCCTTGTGCGCTGCGAGAGCTGGCGTAGAGCGTGGCGCCGCTCTGGCTGCCGTTACGCATGGCGATCATCGGCTTGATGAAGGCAATCTCTTGTGGCGTAGCGACAATATAGGCCGCATCCACTTTACCGCCACCGCTAATCTGCGCGTCGGTAGGTGGGGCAGGGATGGTCAGACCGCCAATCGTCACGCTCTGCTGCTGTGGCAGGCTTGCACTCACCGGACTGCCGTTAAGCGCAATACCCGCGCCGCCGTTAACGCCCGCGCGCAGTTCAGAGACGGAACCGAATTTCTGCTGCAGCACGATGCCGCCGCCCAGCTTCTGCCACTCTTCGGCAAAGGCGTTGGCGACGCGATCGCCCAGCGTACTGCGAGGGATCAGCAGCAGCGGAGACTGTTTCCCTTGCTCGTGAATATGACGCGCCGCATCGCGGGCTTCATCTTCCGGAGAGAGGGCGAAATAGCAGATATTGGCGCGGTTCTGAACCTGTTCAGGCTGGTTGAGCGCCAGCACGTTCAGCGCAGTGTTGCTCTTCATCAACTCTTCGACGTTGTTTTTCAGCAGCGGACCCACAACGATGCTGGCGCCATCCTGTTGCACCTGCGCCAGAACCTGATCGAGCGGCTGAGAACTGGTGTCGTAGATTTTCAGCTCAGCGGCCGGGTTAGCGCTGGTGGTAGCTACGGCCTGTGGCTGGGCGGCAGGCTGAGCGGCAGGTTGTGCTGCGGGCTCAGTGGTCTGCGGTTGAGGTTGCTCCTCTGTCGCAGGCTCCGTCGCCGGTGCGGATTGTGTCTCTACCGGAGTCGCAGGCGCGGGTGCTGAGGCCGCAGGTGTAGTCGGTGCCGTCACCGGGTTCTGCATCGTCCCCTGCGGCGGCGTTTGTGCTGTGGTCAGGTCGCTGGTTTCCGCGGCGGAAGGGCTGACAACGTCGTTCACGTTTGCCGCCTGAGCTGCCTGCGCCGGAACTGCACTGCCGGTCACTGGCGTGGTACCGTTCTTCGCCGCTTCAAAACCTTGTTGAATGGTGCGGCCAAATACCGCCGCCTGGCCGTTTAACGGCAGAAGCAGGGCGATTTTGCTGGTGGAGGCAGGCTTAAAGTTCTGCACGTTCACCAGCTGTGTCGGCAGCATTTTCGCGCCCGGGTTTTGTGGGTAGCGCGTTTGCCAGTCGGTAATACCGGCTTTCAGCATGTTTGGATCGCTGCGGTTGTTAAACCACATCTGTTGCAGATCCAGCCACCCCTGCAACACGTTTTCATCAGCATTGATGACCAGCGCCTGCGCCTGTTCCTGGGTCATTGAGGCGAGCGCCTGCCAGGTGGCATCGATATTTTTCTGCTTGTCCGCACCGCCGAGCAGCGGCTCCTGGGCGATCAGCGCCCGCAGCAGCGTCAGGGAAGGACGTCCCTGCTCAGCGGTGATACCCGCCTGCCAGAAACGGGCCTGCTGATTTTTATCCAGTGCGCTTACGTCGATGTCGCCAAGGATCTTTTTCGCGGCGGCATAATCTTTCAGCGCGACTTTCAGCTCGGCAGAGAGCAGGCTCTGCTCAAGACGCTGGGCATCGTTAAGCTCGTGCGGAAGCTGGTTGAACAGTTCGGCGGCCTGCTGGGTTTTGCCCTCTTTCAGCAGTGCACGAATGGCGAGTAATTGCCAGTTGATCCTGGTATCATTTGAGCTTTGCGACATTTGTTGCAGATAAAAGCCAGAATCAGCCTGAGCGGATCCCTGCAGATGGGCCGTGCTCTGGTCAGGTGCCTGGGTGCCACAGCCTGCAAAGATCAGGGCTGCCAGCAGAAGCGGCACGCTGCGCGTGGCTTTTTTTCGAAGAAACGTTAACGGTACCATACTGTATCCAGTGATTTTTTTACGCAATGCTCAATATTAAATCGGCAATACGGACGAAACAATGAAACAACACGAAACGGCAGAGAATTCTCAAGGCCAGCTTTATATTGTACCTACTCCTATCGGGAATTTGTCTGATATTACCCAACGTGCGCTGACCGTATTGCAAGCTGTTGATTTAATTGCCGCTGAAGATACCCGGCATACCGGTTTATTGCTGCAACACTTTGCGATTAACGCTCGTCTCTTCGCCCTGCACGATCATAATGAGCAGCAAAAAGCAGAAACGCTGGTGGCGAAGCTCAAAGAGGGGCAGAACATTGCGCTCGTCTCTGACGCCGGTACGCCGCTGATTAACGACCCGGGCTACCATCTGGTGCGTACCTGCCGTGAAGCCGGGATCCGGGTGGTCCCACTGCCGGGACCGTGTGCTGCGATTGCTGCGTTGAGCGCAGCGGGCCTGCCGTCCGATCGTTTCTGCTATGAAGGTTTCCTGCCCGCCAAATCCAAAGGCCGCCGTGACGTGTTAAAAGAGTTGGAAGCTGAACCGCGTACGCTGATTTTCTACGAATCCACGCATCGCCTGCTGGAAAGCCTGGAAGATATGGTGACCGTCTGGGGAGAGAGCCGCTACGTGGTGCTGGCGCGCGAGCTGACCAAAACCTGGGAAACCATTCACGGCGCGCCGGTCGGCGAACTGCTGGCGTGGGTGAAAGAGGACGAAAACCGTCGTAAGGGCGAGATGGTACTGATTGTCGAAGGGCATAAAGCGGAGGAGGACGCACTGCCTGCCGATGCGCTGCGTACTCTGGCACTGCTACAGGCTGAATTGCCGCTTAAGAAAGCGGCAGCATTGGCGGCAGAAATCCACGGCGTGAAGAAGAATGCGCTCTATAAATATGCGCTGGAGCAGCAGGGGGAGTAAGCCCCTGCGTGCTTATTTTGCCGGGTGACGGCTGCGCCTTACCCGGCCTACGATTAGTGAACAGGCATCGCCTCAAACACCAGCGTTTCCAGCGGTTTGAGGGTAATCACCACTGCGTTTTTATACTCTGCCGGTATCGTGGCGTTACTGCCATAGACCGCTTTCAGGCTAAACGGCGTCGCGTCTCCGGTCGGGATTTCGAAATCTTTCGTCAAATCCAGATAATAGCTTTGCGGCTTATCCGACGGGTTTCGTAATCCAAAAATGGCTTTGTCTTTATTCCACGACGCCCAGCCGTAGATCTCAAGCGCCGTTGGGTCTCCGCCAATCCAGTGGGTATCCACCAGCACACTGGCGTTATCCCGGGACCATTTGGCAGCCTGCGCCAGGGTATCCCACTTCGCCTTGTTGAGCATTGAAGGGGTGATATACAGCTCCTGCAATTGGGTGCCGGTGGCGAAGTAGCTCCAGACCTGGTCAGCAAAATCGCTGTCCGTTTGCACCTTCTCCAGACCGTAATACGCATTCTCCGCGCTGACGATCCCGTGATACATCAGGGAGTTCAGCGGGAATAGCGGACCTTTACGAATGGAAGGGACTTCCCCTGATTATGCGCCTGATTAACTCTTGTGCAATCATG
>NZ_JACASJ010000070.1:0-27726 GCF_013391025.1 Enterobacter sp. SECR19-1250
GATGCGTGATCTGATCCTTCAACTCAGCAAAAGTTCGATTTATTCAACAAAGTCAACTGAATACTAAAGCGGGTTGTCGAGGTCGTCGAACCACTTCCGGTAAATGCAGATTTAGACACCTTACCTAATGAAACATTAAGCGGATTGCTTAAACCGTTTACCACAGTACATGCAGAATCAATAATCTCACCTGTGAAATTAATTTGACCTTCACCACTGGACGCAAATACAGAAACGGAAGCACACGCCATCCCGGCGGCGATCCCCGCAATAATCATTTTTTTCATTTAAATCCTCTGAATGAAAGTATGGCACTTCAGGTATTAATCATCACGTGGCTGATTAATTCGGCATGAACTATCGCTGAGAACTATTTTTCGTTCAATTTATCTTCAGACCATTTTTACCCTCGAAGGGCGTTTGTCAGGGTGTCGGGAGAGAAAGGAAAATGATTACCCGCCAGGCATTTATCAGGGCTATAGTATCTGCAAAGAGCCGCAAGGAGAGATGTCGTGGACTATCGTAAAATTATCAAAGAGGTAGGGCGGGGGAAAAACCATGCCCGCGACCTGGATCAGGAAACGGCCCGTGCGCTGTATACCCATATGCTTAACGGCGACGTGCCCGATCTGGAGATGGGCGGTATCCTGATTGCGCTACGCATTAAAGGTGAAGGCGAAGCGGAGATGCGCGGTTTCTATGACGCGATGCAGGCGCAAACGCTGCGCTTAACGCCACCGGTAGCCAGACCGATGCCGATTGTCATCCCTAGTTACAACGGCGCGCGCAAACAGGCGAATCTGACGCCACTGCTGGCTATTCTGCTGCATAAGCTCGGGTTCCCGGTAGTTGTCCATGGCGTTAGCGAAGATCCGACTCGCGTCCTGACGGAGACCATTTTCGGCATGTTAGGTATCGAGCCGACCCTGCACGCCGGACAGGCACAGGCAAAGCTGGATGGTCATCAGCCGGTCTTTATTCCGGTTAAGGCGCTCTGTCCACCGCTGGAAAAACAGCTGGATATGCGCTGGCGCATGGGCGTGCGCAACAGTGCGCACACTCTGGCGAAACTGGCGACGCCGTTTGGTGAAGCGGATGCCCTGCGCCTCTCCAGCGTATCGCACCCGGAGTATGTCACGCGGGTGGGCAAGTTCTTTGAAGATATCGGCGGCAGGGCGCTGCTGATGCACGGCACCGAAGGGGAAGTTTACGCCAATCCGCAGCGCTGCCCGCAGCTGGTGCTGATTGATGCCGCCGGCACGCGACCCGTGCTGGAGCGGGGTGAAGAGAATGTAGATGTGGTGTTGCCGGAGGCAAAAGATCCGCACACGACTGCGCACTGGATTGAGCAGTGTCTTGCTGGCAACGTCCCTGTTCCGCACGCCCTTAAGCTGCAGATGGCCTGCTGCCTGCTGGCAACCGGAGAAGTGGAGTCTGTCCAGGTGGGGTTAGCCCGTGTGGAACAGGCGTTTTAGGCAAAAAAAAGCCCGTCCAGTGGCGGACGGGCAAGCAAGGGTAACAACAGGGTCAATGAGGGTTGGAGCAGCTCACCAGAGGGTACGGTGAGGGTGGAGCATTAATTCAGTCGATTATTTGTAGATAACCGCGGTACCGCTCAGCTTGTTATTGCCGTTAGCGGAGGTAATGGTGTATCCGCTTGCACCGGCCGCTGCCGCTTTCTCAGCTAGTTTGGCTTCCAGACCGTCCAGCGTGGTTGCGCCATCAGCACTCACCACACCTACTTTATTCATGTTCTGTGCCTGAGCAGAAGAAACGGGCTCTACAGCGAAAGCGCCAAAAGACAGAGCGGACAGGGCAACAGCAGCAACAGCATATTTGATGGTTTTCATAATTAATCTCTCGCAGGTTTTTCTGTTAAAGGGACGATGTTCCGTCGATGTGATAAGTATCACGTTTTTTTTCGGCAAATAAAATCGAAGAGAATTGACGTGGTTGCTCAAAAAAATTGAATGACAAATAACTTATTGAATATTAATAAATTCAGAAGGGCAATTTACAGTTCTTGTCGCTCCGGTTTACAGACGCATGATTCATGGCACATTTTGCTACGCGCCTGTTAAAAAATCGTGAGCGTAAAGGAAATCGCTTGCGCGGTGAACTTCGGTAAAGGAAAGTCAACGTAACTGGCTGTCTTTCGATCCTCTGCGATTATATCCTGAATGTGATTTGTTTTTTGAATCTTTGTTCTGCTGACAGGAGACGCATAACCGTACGCCGGGCATGGCTTTACGGCGCGCTTCCGGGATCGTTTCTCCGCACTCTTCACATTCCGTTAAACTTTCCCCGCGCGGAATTTCACCGCGAGCACGGGCAACGGCATCTTCAATGGTACTGTTGATCTGTTCGTTAACGGCGTCATCATTCGCCCATCCGGAAGCCATGGCTTATCCTCACGTTCGGTGTGTATCTTATTAATGTGGGGTCAAAAAACGTACAGTCAAGACGGGGGTTGAGAACTGCATCTGTCAGCCAGATGCAGTGGTTCTCGGAAGGGGAACTTATTTATAGATGGTTGCTGTGCCATACATATGGTTATCGCCGCCAGCGGAATTCACTACGAAGCCTTTCGCACCTTCTTCGCGCGCTTTTTCGGCCAGCTTGTTTTGCAGATCGTCAAGGTTACTTGCACGGCTTACCGAGACGGTGCCTGCAGGGCGCAGCTGGCTGGTATCGGTACTTTCGGTCAGTGACTGAACGGCCATGGCAGAAAATGACGCACTCGCCAGCGCGCCAGCGATAACAACAAGAGTCAGGTATTTTTTCATAATCACATCCTCAGGGGGAAACAACAGGTGATTCCCTTTAAGTTTAGAAGCCTGACGAGTGTGATTTAGCGCAAAAATTTGATGATGATCTGCTTATTTTTTGAACGATATAAATTGACAATTCGCTGACAGATCAGCGACATAAAGGTCACTGATTTATGGCGTTTTTTTGCGCACAGCAGAGAGATATTTACCGTTGCTCCCGCACAGGGTATCTTACGCCGCTGTTTAAAGGAGAATGCCATGACTTCCAAGCCGGGATTACACCCGCGAAATCGCCACCGCAGCCGCTATGACATGAAGGCGTTATGCCAGAGCTGCCCTCCGCTGCAGGACTACATCGTGCAGACCCCAGCCGGTGAGCCTTCGGTCAACTTTGCCGACCCGCAGGCGGTAAAAATGCTGAATAAAGCCCTGCTGGCGCATTTTTACGGCGTTACGCACTGGGATATCCCGGAAGGCTTTCTCTGCCCGCCCGTGCCGGGGCGTGCCGATTATCTCCACTATCTTGCCGATCTTCTGGCTGACGATCGTGGCGGCGTTATTCCTCAGCAGGCCACGGTTCTGGATATTGGGACCGGCGCGAATCTGATTTATCCGCTCATCGGAGTGCATGAATATCACTGGCGCTTTACCGGGAGCGAAATTGGCGCTGAGGCGTTTGCCAGCGCGCAGGCGATCATTAATGCCAATCCTGGCTTAAGTCGGTCTATTCGCTTACGCCGTCAGAAAGATGCCGCCTCTATTTTCAACGGCATTATCCACAAGAACGAGCACTACGACGCCACCCTCTGCAACCCGCCATTCCATGATTCAGCGGCTGCCGCCCGGGCCGGGAGCGAACGTAAGCGTCGCAATCTGGGTCAGGCTGAAGATGGCGCGCTCAACTTCGGAGGCCAGCAGCAGGAGCTGTGGTGCGAAGGGGGCGAGGTGGCGTTTATCCTGCGCATGATCGCGGAAAGTAAACAGTTTGCCCGTCAGGTGAAATGGTTTACCACCCTGGTTTCGCGCGGCGATAACCTGCCGCCGCTCTACCGCGCGCTGACCGAAGCCGGTGCCGTGAAGGTGGTGAAAAAAGAGATGGCGCAAGGACAAAAACAGAGCCGCTTTATTGCCTGGACGTTTATGGACGATAACAAACGTCGCAAATAGCACGCCGTCGTAAGCCGGGTAAGGCGAAGCCGCCACCCGGCTCGGTTACAGCGTCGGCTCCTGCGGAGGGAGCGGCGAGGCAGGCGGCGGCAGCACCTGATACGTCTGCACCGGCATACGCACATCCGCCATATCAAAGTGTTTTTTCACCATGCTGTCGAGGGCAAAACGTACCGTCCACTGTTTGAGCGGCTGGGTAGTGAACGACACGCGCAGGGTAAAGGCGGTGTTGGTCAGCCCGACAATACCGGCAAACGACGGCTCGCCAATCACCAGGCCGCGAATATCCTCCATGGCCATCATCTCATCTACCGCATCCCGCAGCGCCTGTTTGGCTTTATCGGCATCTTCATGACGATCGACATCGTAATTTGCCACCACCGAGCCAATACCCCGGACGAAGTTGGCGAAGGTGGTTATCGATGACCACGGAATAATATGGTACGCCCCGGTGTCCTGGCGCACGCCGACGGATCGAATCGACATTCGCTCAACGGTGCCGGTCAGCGGCCCGATGGTCACCAGATCCCCGGTGTTCATGCCGTTTTCAAACTGAATAAAGATACCGGTGATAATGTCCTTCACCAGCGTCTGCGAGCCGAAGGAGATAGCCAGACCCAGCGCACCCGCACCGGCCAGCAGTGGCGCGATATTCACGCCGATTTCCGAAAGCACAATCATAATCGTGATGGTACTGATGATAACCGCCAGCGCGTTGCGGAACAGGGTGAGCAAGGTGCGGGCACGCGCGCTTGGCAGCGGCCTGCCGTGAATGTCAGAGACCAGGCGGTTCTCAATCAGGCTGGCCAGCAGCGTCCAGCCTACGGCAGAGAAGAACAGGATCAGCGCGATACGAATTAAAATATCAACGGTCTTTTCCCCCGCGCCGTTGTGCAGCCAGTTCCAGAAATCGAACAGTCCCCAGGCATTGAGCAGCAGCATAATCGCCACACAGACGGTGAGAATGCGCGCCACCTTCAGTGAAACCGAGAGCCAGCCGTTCACCCGTTTTTGCAGCTCCGGGTAATTGCGCTGGACCTGCGCAGACAAGGTAATGGTTTTCGATAGCCAGCGAGAGAGCAGGCCGGAAACAAAGGCCGCGACGCCAATAATGGCCAGGCTTTTAAACGAGGCACCCATCATAAATTTCAGGCTGTTGCCGGGATCGAACAGCGAGAAGAAGCACAGCACAATGAAGTAAGCGCTGGCCAGCCAGTGCCACACCAGGGCAAAAGCGCGAATAAAGAGGCTAAAGAACGAAAGGGAACGGTCAGCCAGGTGCAGCAAGCTCTCGGTGATCGTCTTTTTGTTATGGAAGATGAGGTAGAGCGCCCAGACGGTAATGCAGATCATAATCAGCACATTCGCCAGCGCACCAGACTGGACGTTCACCTGGTTGGAGATGATTGGCACGGCAACCAGCAGACCATAACCAATCAACCCGCTGAGCACGCTCAGACGCAGCGCCCAGTATCTGGCGCTGCTATCCCGAATAGTGAAAGGGCGAAGATCCGGCACGCGTGGGCAAAATATCAGCCGCAGCAGCGCCTTAAAGAACTCAATTACGGCGAAGGCATTCAGAAACAGCGCCTGCTGGAAGGCGATAGTTTTGTTGCCGGTATTCAGCCTGTCGGCCAGCAATTGCCCTGTAAACAGCGTCAGCGCCAGCAGCAGTAAATCAATGATAAACGCGGTGGCGATCATCAGCGGCAGATGCAACCAGCTGCTTTTCTGCTGATTCTTCTTGCGTCCCCATTGCCCCATTTTTCGGTACAGGGGCCACGCACACAGGCGCACCAGCCAGTAAAAAATGAAGACGGCGGACGCCAGCAGTAAAAATTGCGTGGCAGCCGCGGTAAACGTCCGGGGGTTAAAGGGCTTGTGCGAAGAGCCCATCAGGTTGCGATAGAGCTGGGCAAAGCGCGAGGAGAGGGCATCGGCATAGTGGCGGCTAACCTCAGTCACATTTTCCAGCACCGTTTTTTGCTCTTCTACCGGCGGCGGGGTGATGGTTGGAACGGGCTCCTGAGGCGGTGTGGCGGCAATTTTTCTCAGCTGATCGACTAATTCTTGCCGGGAGGTGTCGTTTTCCAGCACATCGGCAAGCGCACTGTAGGCGGCTTTTTTCTCTTCTGCATCCGGTTCCGGTGGAGGCGTTTTTTGCTGCCCAGTGGACGTTCCGGTGGTGACGCCGGGGATAGCAACGGCTATCGATGGCGCACTAAACAAGCTAAGCAACAACAGCAGGATCCACGGCACGGTGCCCTCCGGTGAAAATGTCGAACAAAATGATAAGTATAGAGGGCAGGGAGCGAAGGGCGTGTTTTGGGAACAATCTGGCGTAAAAAAGCCGGGCATGCCCGGCTTTGCATTTCAGAGGTCTGGTAATCAGGAGACGTGCTGCAGAAACTCCTGCAAACGCTGGCTTGGCGGGTTTGCAATCAGCGCCTGCGGGTTACCGTCTTCTGCGATACGGCCTTTATCGATGAAGATAAGGCGGGACGCCACTTTCTCGGCGAAGCCGATTTCGTGGGTCACGATCACCATCGTCATGCCTTCTTCGGCCAGATCCTGCATGACTTTCAGCACCTCGTGGCGCAGCTCCGGGTCGAGTGCGGAGGTTGGCTCATCAAACAGCATCATTTTCGGTTTAACCGCCAGCGCGCGGGCGATAGCCACACGCTGCTGTTGTCCACCGGAAAGTTCGGAAGGGTAGTGGTGAGCACGTTCTGCGAGGCCCACTTTCGCCAGCAGATCTTTAGCCAGCGCTTCCGCCGCCGCTTTGTTGGCACCGCGTACGCGCAGCGGGCCAAACATCACGTTTTCCAGCGCCGTCAGGTGCGGGAACAGGTAAAACTGCTGGAACACCATGCCCGCTTCCTGACGAATCAGACGGTCATCCACTTTCGGATCATTCACTTTCAGACCATCGACGATCAGATCGCCACTGGTGATCTCTTCCAGCTTATTGATGCAGCGCAGCAGCGTGGATTTACCGGAGCCAGAGGGCCCGATAATGACAACCACTTCACCCTGTTTGATGCTCAGATCGATATTGTGCAGCACCTGGGTTGGACCAAAGTGCTTGGATACGTTTTTAAATTCAATCACAGGATTTTCATCCTTCTTTCAAGACGACGCAGAACGAAGCTCAGAACCAGAGTGATAATCAGGTAGACAACGGCTACCGCACTCCAGATTTCCAGCGCACGGAAGTTGCCAGCAATGATCTCCTGGCCCTGGCGGGTCAGTTCAGCAACGCCAATAACGATGAACAGCGACGTGTCTTTGATACTGATGATCCACTGGTTGCCCAGCGGTGGCAGCATGCGGCGCAGCGCCAGAGGCAAAATTACGTGACGGATGGTTTCGCGACGCGAAAGGCCTAACGCCAGACCCGCTTCACTGAAGCCTTTATGAATCGACAGTACCGCACCGCGCGTAATTTCCGCGATGTAGGCACCTGAGTTGATCATAATGGTCACGACGGCGGCGCTGAACGGGTCGATGCGCAGGTCGGTGAAGGCCATTGGCAGGGCGAAGTAGATGAACATGACCTGTACGACAATAGGCGTGCCGCGGATCACTTCGATGAAAACCAGTGCGATGTGGTTTGCAATCCAGCCACCGTAGGTGCGGGCGAAACCGGCGACAAGACCGATAATCAACCCGCCAACCAGACCGAGGACCGAAATCCACAGGGTCATTTTAGCGCCTTCAAGCAAGAGAGGAATGGCAGGCCAGATGGCGCTCCAGTCAAACTGCATGATGTATTCCTGTATACCGTGGTGAAAAACGAAAAACGTAGGCCCGGTAAGCGTGAGCGTCACCGGGCGTTACAAACCTGAATTCAGGTAAAATTATTTAGGCTCGGTACCGAACCATTTTTTGTAGATTTCGTTATACGTGCCGTTCTCTTTCAGGGTTTTCAGCGCGCCGTTAACTTTCGTACGCAGCTCGTCGCTGCCTTTCGGGAAGGCAATACCGTACTGCTGTGCTTCCAGAGACTCACCGACCGCTTTGAACTTACCGTTGCCTGCGGTTTTGATGAAATAGAGGATGTTAGGCGTATCGTGCAGAACCGCGTCAGCACGGTTGGTGCCAAGTTCCATATAGGCGTTATCGATGTTCGGGAACTGGCGCAGATCTTTGGTTTTGATGTTCGCTTTCGCGTAATCAACGGAGCCGGTGCCGCTCTTCACCGCCACCACTTTACCGTCGAGATCTTTCACGCTTTTAACGTCGTTATTGTCAGCTTTGACCATCACCAGCAGGCCGCTTTTGTAGTAGCCGTCAGAGAAGTCGATCGCTTTTTTACGCTCATCAGTAATGGTGATGCCTGCCAGGGCCAGGTCTACGTTTTTGGTTTGCAGTGCCGGGATGATACCGCTGAAGTCCATTGGCTTCAGGGTGTAATCCAGTTTGAGTTCTTTTGCGATTGCGGCCCACAGATCCACATCAAAACCAACGTATTTATCACCCTGTTTGAATTCAAACGGAACAAACGCCGTGTCGGTGGCTACAACCAGTTTATCGGCGGCCTGAGAAGAGACCGCAAAAGCCAGGGTAAGTGCAGCCAGTGAAACTTTTAATACAGACTTCATAGCATTTCCTTTTATATCCACGGGGCGATCCCCTGCGAGAACGACAGGCACAATGAAAAAATCGTGCCAACTTTACAAGCTGTTGTTTTGCAAAGGGGAGGATGTCATGCATTGCACAATAAGCGTGGCAATGATGTCTGATTGCACCAAGGTGGAGCACCGTTTTGGTGCGCGTCGTTTGGCTCAACTGACGGGGAGATATTTAGCGCAAATAATGATGAAAAAACAATCTTCCGTTAACGGTTGTGTGAGGTGATTATTACATTTCTTTCACGTTTGCAGCGTCTCAGTGGAAAAGTGTGCACCATAAATGTGCAAAACCCTCACCAGAGGCGAGGGTTTGATAGATAATTCGTATGGATTATTCGATGTTAGATTCGATAAACCACAGGAATTGATCCAGGTCGCGAGACGCGGCGGTGAAGATGTCCGCAGTATCTTCGTCTTTTGCCTGGCTAATCGCTTTACGCACGTCGTTAGCCACAATCGCATAACGGTCTGCCAGCTCTTTCAGATGATCCTGAACGGTGTGAATATCCAGCGGATAGCTTTTCAGTGGCGTTTTGCTGTTAATCACCTGCGTGGTACCCAACGCCACACCGCCTAACTGCACGGCACGTTCGGCCATGGTGTCCAGATGGGTGACCAGTGCTGTGCGGAAGCCATCCAGCATTTCATGAACGGCAATAAAGTTTGCACCGCGCATATTCCAGTGGGCCTGTTTGGTGATCAGCGAAAGATCGATGAACTGGATCACCTGGCGATTCAGCAACTCAATCGTTGCTTTTTTGTCGCTGTCCGATACATCGTTACGGGTATAAAGCAGATTAGACGCTTTCGTTTTCACCAGTTTAGCGGTACTCATAATCTCATATCCTCTTGATGTTTATGTCCCAGGTAATTACGGAACTAAGTATAGCACCGGATTTTTTCCCTGCGGTTTGGCTGTGCCTATTGGTTTAATAGCAAGAAGGGAGTTGAATTATTAACTGCTTGAACTATATGGTGTTTTTTAAAATTGACACAGATCAATCTTAATTCTCTATTTCCCATTAAGGGCGAGAGAAATATGACTTTTCGATGACGAAGAATGTAAGAAATTATAAACAATACAGAACTGGCCTTTATTCTGCATGGCACCGAGGCCATGCTGAATATACGGTATTAGCGGATGTCCACTTTCTCAACTTTTGGCTCAGGGCGCATGGTGAGCGTTGACCCCATCGACGCCGCAATAATGGAGCACAGCGCCAGCGTCTGGGTAAATGTGAGGGTTTCCCCGAGGAATACCATACCGGAGATGGCGGCCAGTGCAGGCTCCATGCTCATCAGGGTACCGAAGATGCGCGTCGGCAGCCGCGTGAGGGCAATCATCTCCAGTGAATAGGGCAGAGCCGTTGAGAGGATGGCGACAGCAAAACCCACCGGCATTACTGACCACTGCCAGATAGAGTCCGTCGCCTGAGCCATACCCAGCGGAACAAAGATGATGGCGGCAATGAGCGAGCCCAGCGCCACGGTCGCCGGGCCGTGCTCTTCGCCGGCGCGCTGACCCGTGAGGATATACACCGCCCAGCAGGCTCCGGCGCCCAGAGCCAGCGCGGCACCCGTCAGGTCGATTTCAGAGACGCTCTGGCCCAGCGGCAAGAGGAACCACAACCCCAGAACCGCTAACACCACCCAGATAAAATCGACAGGCCGTCGGGAGGAGAAAAGGGCCACCGCCAGCGGGCCGGTAAATTCCAGCGCGACGGCAATCCCCAGCGGAATGGTCTGGATAGAGAGATAGAACATATAGTTCATGGCCCCCAGCGCCAGCCCGTAGAAAAGCAGCGGGAGGCGCTGCTCTTTTTTGACGCGCAACCGCCAGGGTTTAAAAATGACCACGAGGATCAGGGTACCCAAAGCGATACGCAGGGCAGTCACCCCCGGTGCGCCTACCAGTGGAAAGAGCGATTTCGCGAGGGACGCGCCACTCTGTATGGACAGCATCGCAATCAGAATTACAGCAACCGGCATCCAGACCGATGACGTGCGGGATATCCCTGGCATCCTTTCTCCTGTCAATTTTTGTCAAATAGGGTAAAAGCCGCAGTGTAATTGAAATATGGCGCAACGGTTGAGCTACTGTTGAAAAAAAACCAGGGAAAATCCGTAAAATGGATAAGCGTTGCTGGTTTTATCGCCTGTCAGATTAGGAATAATCTGGATGAATGTAACGGCGTTGACGCGCAGTATGAGTATTTAGCAACAGAAATCCTTTGTGATTTGAACAAGATAACTGATGCTGGAAACGTTCTGTTACAGGAAAGGTCCCGTTAGACATCACGAATCACAAAGAGTTTCGCAAATTTTTTTGATATATTTAAAACTTACGGATTTACTTGAAGCACATTTGAGGTGGTTATGAAAAAAATTGCATGTCTTTCAGCACTGGCCGCTGTACTGGCTGTTTCCGCAGGTACCGCTGTAGCTGCTACTTCCACTGTGACCGGTGGTTACGCTCAGAGCGATATGCAGGGCGTAATGAACAAAGCTAACGGTTTCAACCTGAAGTATCGTTACGAGCAGGATAACAACCCACTGGGCGTGATCGGTTCTTTCACCTACACCGAGAAAGATCGTTCTGAAAACGGCGCATACAACAAAGGCCAGTACTACGGCATCACCGCTGGTCCAGCTTACCGTATCAACGACTGGGCAAGCATCTACGGTGTTGTAGGTGTTGGCTACGGTAAATTCCAGCAGACCGAAAACCAGGGTCTGAACCGCACTGCAAGCAACAGCGACTACGGCTTCTCCTATGGCGCGGGTCTGCAGTTCAACCCAATCGAAGACGTTGCTCTGGACTTCTCCTATGAGCAGAGCCGTATCCGCAACGTTGACGTTGGCACCTGGATCGCGGGCGTAGGTTACCGCTTCTAATCACTTCGGTGAGCCAGTAAAAAATCCGCCCATGTGGCGGATTTTTTTTAACCTTTTTTCCCCTCTCCCTGTGGGCTGAGGGAGCCCCAGTCATTCACAAACAGAAGCAATAACACTGCCTTCAGAATGACTGAGGGCATTCAGCGATGCCCTGGTCCGGCTGTAAATCGCTGAGGCGTTTCCTGCAGGCCGGGGCGAGGCGCATGGATGCGCCGAGAGGGTGGCTTTACAGGGACGTTACATTCGCCCGTCCCCGATAAGCCGGAAGGAATAAGCCGAAGGTACCGCGAAGCGGCGATTTACCGCCGGGAGCCCGGGTTGCCAGGGTGGTGGCGATTGAGCCACCCTGGCACGTTCACGGGTCATGTTGTTACAGAGTAGCAAGGAACATAAAGTGAACGGAATGACCACCAGAGCTGTATGTTCCCCCTCACCCCAGCCCTCTCCCCTAAGAGGAGAGGGGGCCGTCCGTAGACGCTTTTTGTATGGGGATCCCTCTCCCGTGGGAGAGGGCCAGGGTGAGGGCATCAGACCGCACAGCTTACTTACTCTTTATATCGAAAATATCCGTACCCAAATGGTTATAGTCAACTTTCTGTAACTTGAAGTTGGTAACGTACACTGGGGGAGCTTTCTTGTTTGAGATAAACGGGTAAGCATTTTTGATCTGCTCTGCTGAAATCCCCGTCCACTGCGAGAAGAACGTCAGGAAATCATTGGCCGAGCGGCGCGCGGTGATAATACGATGCTTCTTGTCATCACTCGACAGCACCATAAACGGTACCTGGAAGTTCTGCTGGAATTTATCGTCGTGCGCCAGATACTGCACCTCTTTACCGCGCTCTTTAAACGCCAGCCCGTGATCCGAGAAATAAACCATCGAGAAACTCTCACCCGTATTACGTAGCTGATCGTACAGCTTGCTGAGCAGCTCGTCGGTTTGCGTCATGGTGTACAGATAGCAAGAGGTCTCTTTAGATTGCACAAACTCGGCGTATTTCCCCTGCGTGCGGTCACAGGCCTGAGGGTGCGAACCCATCAGGTGCAGGACGATCAGTTGTGGCTGCGTGCGCTGCGTGGCAAAAACCTGCGCCGTCATCTTGAGCAATGCTTCGTCTTTGGTATTTTTATCGGCTTCAAAATCACCGTTTTTCAGGAACTGCACTTCATCGGCACGCTTCGCGATGCTGGCAATGGCGGTATCGTATTCGCCAATTTGCCCCTGATTAGAGAACCACCACGTCTGAAAACCGGCACGGTTTGCCAGCGTGACAAAGTTATCCTGATACTGTGGTTTGCCGTCGACAACGCGGTTCAGGGTCAGGCCGAGCGATTTCTGCGTCGAGCCGCTGGCCGCAATATAATCGGTAAACAGGGTACCGTTGACGGCGCTGGCGAACGGCGTGTTATCCCAGTGTCCGCCGAACGCGCCCATCGCATCGCGGCGTGCGCTTTCGCCGATGACGACCACATAGGTATGGTACTTCGGCTTCACCGCCAGCACGTTCCAGGTGTCTTTCATATTGGAGAGCTCAGCCATGCGCGCCTGCTCGTCGAGAACTTCCTGGTTATTGACGACAACGTCTTTTACAAAGCGGAACACCGGATAGCCGGTATCCTTCAGCTTGAACACGCCGCCCCAGGCCAGGTTTTGCACGGGGGTGACAAAGAAGGTCACCACGCTGAATGCCAGGCATAGCGTCTCTATTTTTCCCCACGCTTTTTTCTCTTCGGGTTTACGACGCACCGCTATAACGCCAAGCGCAAAAATAAAGAGGCCGACCACATAGCTGTACCACGGGAAGATCGTCAGGATCTCTGTCGACTCTTCCATGTTGGTCGAGTGTAGCGCCAGCAGGGTATTAAAGTTTGGCGAACCGTAAGCCTGACCAAACGGGAAATAGAGCGCTGCAATCAGGGAGCAGATGCCCACTAACGTTTTTTGCGCGCGCGGCGCGGTACGCCACAGCAAATGCAGAATGCAGGTAAACGCAACGGCATACAGCAGGCTGAAGGGGTAACCCAGCGCAAAGTTAATCAGCAAGGATTGTAAAAAGTAGAATGCCGTCCACGGACTTAAGGCCCGACTGCGGGTAACAACGGTGTCTATCAGGGTTAAATTCATAGGTCACTATCATGCATAAAAACGCCATGTGCTCACCCTGGCGTCAAGGGTCATAACCTGCCTGACAGTGCGTGGAGAGGGAATGAGGGTCCGCTTCAGCGAGCCGCAAATTGTGCAGGGCTGCAAGAAGATAGTGCGAGCGCTAAATAATATCAACCGTTGCCAAGCAGATGTTTTGCGAAGAGGATTGCAAATCCGTAAAAAAAACCGGGAATAGGGCGGCCGGAGGCCAGTTTACAGCGGGAATATGACGGCAAAATGAAGCGGCGTACCGCAACGCCGCTTAGTGAGAAGGTTTGTCGTCCTGATGCGGCTTGTTGTTAAACATATCGCACAGCATGTTCAACAGCATTAAGCGCACCCTGAAGGGGGAGTGAGTAAACACGGTCATACACCTCTTGAATTCGTTCATAAGACCTCCTGATTTTTGATCCCTTCGATCCGTGAAGGGTGACTGCATTACATACAGATATAGCACAGGCTATATTGTATAGCTATGGCTATTTCGTTAATTTTTTGTGCTTGTAGAGGTATGGTTTACAATGTGCGCTCTCGATACCGGGCGCTGGAAGCGTCACCCCACTGAGGAAGTACAATGAACCGTCGCGCAGGTAAGCCAACAATCAGAAAAACGACGCAACTGGTGAATGTGGAAGAGCACGTCGAAGGTTTTCGTCAGGTGCGTGAAGCCCACCGACGTGAACTGATTGATGATTATGTTGAGCTGATTTCCGATCTGATTCGCGAGGTCGGGGAAGCACGTCAGGTTGATATGGCGGCCAGGCTGGGGGTTTCGCAGCCAACCGTTGCGAAGATGTTAAAACGTCTGGCCTCCGTCGGCTTAATCGAAATGATCCCGTGGCGCGGCGTCTTTCTGACGCCGGAAGGGGAGAAGCTGGCGCAGGAGAGCCGCGAGCGCCACCAGCTGGTGGAGAACTTCTTGCTGGTGCTGGGCGTAAGCCCGGAGATTGCCCGTCGGGATGCGGAAGGAATGGAACACCACGTCAGCGAAGAGACGCTGGTGAAGTTTCGTGAGTTTACGCTTAAATATGGTTCCTCCGCTGAATGAAAATCCCTGGACTGCAGGCCCTCACGCGCGATCGCTTCTTTCATCTCTTATTGATTATTGGTGCAGGTTTAAGCCTTTTTGTACCGTTTGCGCCCAAGGCCTGGCCTGCGGCGATTGACTGGCGCACTATCATTACCCTGAGCGGGTTAATGATGCTCACCAAAGGGGTGGAGCTGAGCGGCTACTTCGACGTGCTGGGGCGCAAAATGGTGCGCCGGTTTGCCACCGAACGCAGGCTGTCGCTGTTTATGGTATTCTCCGCCGCGGTGCTGTCGACCTTTCTCACCAACGATGTGGCGCTGTTTATCATCGTGCCGCTGACGCTCACCCTGCGTAAGCTGTGCGAGATCCCGGTGAGCCGGCTGATCATCTTTGAAGCGCTGGCCGTCAACGCGGGCTCGCTGTTAACCCCTATTGGCAACCCGCAAAACATTCTGCTCTGGGGACGTTCAGGGTTATCGTTCGCCGCCTTTACCTGGCAGATGGCGCCGCTGGCGCTGGTGATGATGGCGTCGCTGCTGGTGGTCTGCTGGTTTGCCTTCCCGGATAAAAAACTGCAATACCACAGCGGCACAACCGGCCCGCAGTGGCAGCCTCGTCTGGTCTGGAGCTGCCTGGGGCTGTATATCGTCTTTCTGTTTGCGCTGGAGCTGCGGTATGAACTGGCGGGCGTGCTGCTCGTGGCGGCTGGTTTTGTCGTGCTGGCGCGACGCGTGCTGGTGAGCGTGGACTGGACGTTGCTGCTGGTCTTTATGGTGATGTTCATCGACGTGCATCTGCTTATCCAGCTCCCGGTGCTGCAACACGTGCTGCACAGCGTCAGCGGTCTGTCTCAGCCGGGGCTGTGGCTGACGGCGATTGGCCTCTCGCAGGTCATCAGCAACGTGCCTTCTACCATTTTACTGCTCAACTACGTTCCGCCGGACACGCTTCTGGCCTGGGCGGTTAACATCGGCGGCTTTGGTCTGCTGCCCGGCTCGCTGGCCAACCTGATTGCCCTGCGGATGGCGAACGATCGCCGCATCTGGTGGCGTTTCCATCTCTGGTCGATCCCCATGCTGCTCTGGGCTGCGGCGATCGGTTTCGGATTATTCCTTCTCATATAGTGCGCAATTTGTCAGTTTTTCCTGGCAAACGTATAGCAACGTCCTAGCTTTAGTGAACGGCATAGTGTGATGCCGCTCACTGACGGGACCGTTGCTGAACTATGGCTGAAGAACAAAACCCGCCTGCTGACGAGCAGGACAAAAACAATAATGAGCGTAAGCGTCCGGGCAAAAAACCGTTAATTATCCTCGGCATTGTCGTGGTGGTAATGGTCATCGTGGCGCTGGTCTGGTGGTTTTTAACCCGTAACGAAGAGACAACTGACGACGCCTTTACCGACGGCGATGTGGTGACGATTGCCCCTAAAACGGCGGGTTATGTCACGGCGCTACATGTGCGTGATAACCAGCGCGTGAAAAAGGGCGATCTGCTGGTGGTTATCGATCCGCGTGATACCACCGCCCAGCGCGATCAGGCTCAGGCCCAGCTTGGCCTGGCTATTGCGCAGCTGCATCAGGCCCAGGCACAGCTGGCGCTCTCGAAAGTGCAATACCCCGCCCAGCGCGACGAAGCCAAAGCGCAGGTGCTGAAAGCGCAGGCAGACCTCGCCAACGCGCAGGCGGAGTATCGCCGCCAGCGCGGGGTTGATCCGCGTGCCACCACCCAACAAAGCATTGATTCCGCCAACGCCCAGCTGCGTAGTGCACAGGCCGCTCTGGCAAGCGCGCAGGCCCAGCTGGAAGTGGCGGAGCAGGTACAGCTGCAGATCCGCCAGCAGGAGACCAACGTCGAAGCGCGTGAGCGCCAGGTCGATCAGGCTAAAGCGCAGCTGGAAACCGCTAACCTCAACCTCTCTTACACCGAAGTTCGCGCCCCGTTCGACGGGTTTGTCACTAAGCGCAACGTGCAGCCGGGTACGCTGGTACAGGCGGGCACGGCGCTGTTCTCGCTGGTCTCACCCAACGTCTGGGTGGTGGCCAACTTTAAAGAGTCTCAGCTTGAGCGCATGAAGCCAGGCGATAAGGTGGAGGTTTCCGTCGATGCCTGGCCAGATATGGCGCTTGAAGGCCATGTCGACAGTATCCAGCAGGGCAGCGGCTCGCGTTTCTCGGCGTTCCCGTCGGAAAACGCCACCGGCAACTTTGTTAAAATTGTCCAGCGCGTGCCGGTGAAAATTGTGATTGATAAAGGGCTGGATCCGAACAAACCGCTGCCGCTGGGGCTGTCGGTAGAACCGAAGGTCACCGTGGAATGACGGATCACAGCCACGATAACTGGAAGCCCGCCAGCAATCCGTGGGCGGTGGCGATTGTCGTCACGCTGGCGGTGTTTATGGAGATCCTCGACACCACCATCGTCAACGTGGCGCTGCCGCACGTGGCGGGCTCGCTCTCGTCCAGCTATGACGAGTCCACCTGGGTATTAACCAGCTACCTGGTGGCTAACGGCATCGTCCTGCCCATCTCGGCGTTTCTCAGCCGGGTGTTTGGCCGCAAGCAGTTCTTCCTGATTTGCATCGTGATGTTCACCGTCTGCTCGTTCCTGTGCGGGATCGCGACCGAGCTGTGGCAAATCATCTTGTTCCGTGTGATGCAGGGCTTTTTTGGCGGCGGCCTGCAGCCCACTCAGCAGTCGGTGCTGCTTGACTACTTTAAACCGGAAGACAGGGGTAAAGCGTTTGGTCTCTCCTCCATCGCCATCATCGTTGCGCCGGTACTCGGCCCGACGCTCGGGGGCTGGATCACCGACAACTACTCCTGGCGCTGGGTGTTCTTTATCAACATCCCGGTGGGGATAGTGACGGTGCTGGCGATCTACCAACTGCTGGAAGATCCACCCTGGGAGAGTAAAGCCAAAGAGAAGCTGACTATCGACTGGACGGGGATCGGCCTGATCGCGCTTGGCCTCGGCTGTCTGCAGGTGATGCTCGACCGGGGCGAGGATGATGACTGGTTCTACTCGAACTTTATTCGCACCTTTGCGGTGTTAACGCTGGTCGGCATCATTGGCGCCATTTACTGGCTGATGTATGCCAAAAAACCGGTTGTTGATCTGCACTGCATGAAGGACCGCAACTTTACCATCTCCAGCCTGCTGATGGCGGGGATGGCGATGATCCTTTACGGCAGCTCGGTGGTGATCCCGCAGCTGGCGCAGCAGGATCTGGGCTATACCGCCACCTGGTCCGGGCTGGTGCTGTCGCCCGGCGCAGTGTTGATTGTATTGACCATCCCGCTGGTCCTGAAGCTGATGCCGGTGGTGCAGACGCGCTGGATCATCGCCTTTGGCTTTACCTGTCTGGCAGTGTCGTTCTTCTGGTCGCGCACGCTCACCCCGGATATCGACTTCGAAACGCTGGTGCTGTTCCGCAGCGCCCAGTCGATTGGGCTGGGGTTCCTGTTTGTCCCGCTGACCACCATTGCGTTTATTTCTATCCCGAGGCGGCTGAACGCGGATGCCGCGGCGCTGTTCACCATGTTCCGTAACGTTGCGGGCTCGATTGGCATATCGCTTTCCACGGCGGCCATCACCGAGCGCTCGCAGGCCCACAGCGCGCACCTTGCGTACCACGCCTCGCCGTTTAACGAGCAGTTCCAGCAGGCGATCCGCGAAAGCGCGCAGGAGATCCAGAACTTTACCACTCAGGTCGGCGACCCGACCGGCATTGCCACCGGGCGCATGTACCAGACCATGATTGAGCAGTCGCGCTTCCTGGCCTATATCGACGTATTCACCATTCTGAGCGTGGTGGCGCTGGTCCTGATTCCGTTTTGTTTGTTGCTCTCGCCGGTTAAGAGCGAGGGGAGTGCAGGAGCACATTGATGATACACAGACGTTTACACCCCCTGATGATAATGATGCTACTGGCAGGCTGCGCCGTGGGGCCGGATTACCAGCCGCCTGCACCGCATGCCGTCACGCACTGGAACGATAAAGGCGACAGCACGGTGAAATCACAAACCACCTCCGCTTCGACTAACCCGCGCTGGTGGAAAACGTTCGGCTCGCCGCAGCTCGACAGTCTGATTGAACGCGCCATCGCCGGGAATTTGTCCCTGCAGCAAACGGTGCTGCGCATCGCTGGTGCGCGCGAACAGATTAACCAGGCGGGCGGGGCGTTTTATCCGTCGGTCAACGGCAATCTGCAGGCGACGCGCCAGCAGCTCGGCCTGGAAGGTGAGTTGAAGTCTCATGGGGTCTACGACCAGCTTGATAACGTCGATCCGGAACTCAGGGGTGCGTTAGGACCGCTGACGCAGCCGATCAACCTCTACCAGGGCAGCTTCGACGCCCAGTGGGAGATTGATCTCTGGGGCAAAGTTCGCCGTCAGGTTGAAGCTGCTGAAGCGCAGCAGAAAGCCGCTATTGAGCAGCGTAACGACGCGCTGGTCTCCCTTGAAGCCGAAGTGGCGCGCGCCTGGCTCCAGCTGCGCGGGGCGCAGAGCATTATTGCCACGCTGAACACCCAGATTAAAAGTGCGCAGCAAACGCTGGATCTGACCGAAAGTCGCCAGCGGGGCGGGCTGTCTCCGCAGATGGACGTAGAAAATGCGCGGGCGCAACTGGGCAACCTTGAAGCACAACTGCCGCAATATCAGGCGCAGGAGCGGCAGGCGATGAACGGCCTGGCGATCCTGCTCGGCAAGCAGCCGGGGGCGTTGGATGCGGAACTGCAGTCCGCCCAGCCGATGCCTGCGCTGCCGGATATCGTGCAAACGGGTATTCCATCCACGCTGGCGCGACGTCGTCCGGACGTGCGAGAAGCGGAAGCGAATCTCCATGCCGCCACAGCGCAAATTGGCGTGTCGGTGGCCGAGCTGTTCCCGAGCTTTACCCTGTCCGGACAGTTTGGCCTGCGCAACAGCGAATCCAACTGGCTCACCGACTGGAGCAGCCACTTCTACAGTTTTGGTCCGCAGGTCTCCATTCCCATCTTCCAGGGCGGAAGACTGGTCTCCAGCGTGAAAGTGGCGCGTGCGCAACAGGGGGCGGCGGTGCTGGATTATCGCCAGACGGTACTGACTGCGCTGGGGGATGTTGAGAATGCGCTGGTGAGTTACCGCACCGATCAGAAGCGTGAAGCGGGTCTGGCGAAGACCATCGATGCGCTGCAAAACGCCTTCGATCTGGCCAGCGACAGCTACCGGCAGGGAATTGCCAGCTTTATCGACGTGCTCGACGCCCAACGGCAGCTGGCACAGGCCGAGCAGCAGCGTGCCCAGGCGCAGGTGCAAAGCGCGCTCGATCTGGTGGCGCTCTATAAGGCACTTGGCGGCGGCTGGGAGCCCTATCAGCAGGTGCAGTTACCGGATTACGCCGTCTTTGGCGATGCCCCGCGCGGATAATATTCAGAGGATTGGGCAAGAAACGGACAGGAACGCCACATTCGCATTGGCCAGGGGGCGGGTATAACTATCAGGCACCCATCAAACGACATGTGAGGACTATCTTATGCGTTATCAAAAACTGGGCAATACCGGTCTGTTTGTTTCTGAACTGTGCCTTGGCACCATGACCTTCGGCGGTGAAGGTGGCATGTGGGGCAAGATTGGCCAGCTCCAGCAGAGTGAAGCCGAGCAACTGGTGGGCCGTGCGCTGGATGCCGGGATCAACTTCATCGACACCGCGAACGTCTATTCCGAAGGCCGCTCGGAGGAGATCACCGGCCGGGCACTCAAGAACCTGAAAATTCCGCGCGAAAACGTGGTGGTTGCCACCAAAGTGTTTGGCGAAACGGGCACGGCGGGGGTGAACTCACGCGGCAGCTCACGCTATCACATTATCAGCAGCGTGAAAGAGAGCCTGCGCCGTATGCAGCTCGACCATATCGATCTCTACCAGCTTCACGGTTTCGACCCCGCAACGCCGATGGAAGAGATGCTTTATGCCCTGGATAACCTTGTGCAGCACGGCCACGTGCGCTACATCGGTGTCTCTAACTGGGCCGCATGGCAGATTGCCAAAGCGCTGGGCATTTCCGAGCGGCTGGGTCTGGCCCGTTTCGCATCGCTGCAGGCCTATTACACCATCGCCGGACGTGATCTGGAGCGCGAACTGGTGCCAATGATGCAGAGCGAAGGCGTCGGGCTGATGGTCTGGAGCCCGCTGGCGGGTGGCCTGCTGAGCGGGAAATATGGCCGCGACGGGCAGAGTGAAACCGGTGGTCGTCGTCTGGAGTTTGACTTCCCGCCGGTGGAAAAAGAGCGCGCCTTCGATTGTGTGGATGTGATGCGCACTATCGCCGAAAGCAAAGGTGTCTCCGTCGCGCAGATCGCCCTGGCGTGGCTGCTGCATCAGAAGGCGGTGACCAGCGTCATTATTGGTGCCAAACGCGTCGATCAACTGGATGACAACATCGCCGCAACGGGGATCCGTTTAAGTGAAGACGAGCTGAAACAGCTTGATGCCGTCAGCGCACTGCCGCGCGAATATCCGGGCTGGATGCTGGAGCGGCAGGGGGAGTATCGTCGTAATCAGCTCGCACAGCAATAACCCTCCTTTCCCCGGTGGCGCACCGCTCACCGGGGCTTTTTTTCCCCGCTCTGCTCACAAAATTCGATCCTCCTCTTTGATCGCTTTTACATCTTCGCCTATATGACTAGTCATGAAATTTAAATGACTAGTCATATAGGGAGAGACCATGAATCAATCACTGCCAGCCAACTTTTTATGGGGCAACTCGGTATCCAGCATGCAGACGGAAGGGGCATGGAATGAGGGCGGGAAGGGGATGTCGGTGTACGACATTCGCGAAGCGGGGGAAAACATCTCCGACTGGAAAGTGGCGACCGATTCCTACCACCGCTACCGGGAAGATTTCGACCTGATGCAGGATCTGGGCATGAACTGCTACCGCTTTCAAATCTCCTGGAGCCGGGTCTGTCCGCAGGGCGACGGCGAGTTCAACGATGAAGGCATCGCCTTTTACGACCGCTTTATTAACGATCTCATCGCCCGCGGTATCGAGCCGATGATCTGCCTCTATCACTTCGATATGCCGCTGGCGCTGGCGCAGGAGTACAACGGCTTTAACGATCGTCGCGTCATGGATGCCTTTATCCGCTATGGCAAAAAGATGATCGACTGCTTCGGCGACCGCGTGAAGTACTGGCTGACCTTCAACGAACAGAACATCTTCCATATGCCGGAAGCGTTTCGTATTTCCGGCTACATGAAAGGCGAGAAAACCCTGCGCGAGCTCTACGAGTTGCAGCATCACACCATGGTGGCGCACATGACGCTGACCGAATACCTGCACCAGACAAAACCGGGTCAGCTGATGGGCGGTATGCTGGCACACCAGCTGGTTTACCCGGCCACCTGCAAACCGCGCGATATCTTCTGCGCCCAGCAGTACGACGAATTTCTCAACCAGAACCTGCTGCGCGTCTTTGCTGGTCAGGGCTATAGCCCGGCGGTGATGGCGGTGGTGGAGCAGGAAGGGTTTGGCGATATCTACCGTGCCGAGGATCTGGCGCTGTTCGCAAGAACCCAAAACGACTTTATGGCCTTCAGCTACTACGCCAGTAAAACGCTGGACAGCGATGCCATTCCGCAGGGAACCCCGGTGAACAATTATCTGCTGTACGGCGATAAAAATAACCCGTACCTGAAAGCCACCGAATGGAACTGGCAGATCGATCCGCTCGGTTTTCGCACCATCATCACCCGCTACGCCAACGACTGGCGCATGCCGGTGTTCCCGATTGAAAACGGCATTGGCGTGATTGAATCCTGGGATGGCGTGAACCCGATTGAGGATACCTACCGCATCGACTATCACCGGGCGCATATCGAGGCCATGAAAGCCGCCATGTTCGAGGATGGCGCTGAGGTGATGGGGTATCTCGGCTGGGGTCTGATCGACATTCTGAGCTCTCAGGGCGACATGCGTAAGCGCTACGGCGTGGTCTACGTCAACCGTGAAAACCACGACCTTAAAGACCTGAAACGCGTGCCGAAGAAGAGCTACGCGTGGTTAAAACAGGTTATCCATACCAACGGACGCGAGATGTAAGCCGTACGCTGCCGGGCCGTTTTTGTGACTGATTGATGGGAACTATCCGCTATGTCTGAAACAAAAATCACACCGCATATGCAGTCCTTTGTCGATAAATTTGTTGAGTTCTCAGCGCGCCTGGCAAACCAGGTGCATCTTCGCTCCCTGCGCGATGCCTTCGCCACGGTGATGCCGATTTTCATCCTCGCCGGACTGGCAGTGCTGGTGAACAATGTGGTGTTCCCATGGATTTTTGACGGCGACACGCTCACGCACTTCAAGGTATGGGGCGAGGCGATCATCAATGGCACGCTGAATATCGCCGCGCTGCTGCTGGCACCGATGATTGCCTGGTCGCTGGCGCGCAACAAGGATTTCGACAATCCGGTCTCGGCAGTGGTTATCGCTGTCAGCAGCTTTATTATCATGATGCCGATGCGTCTGCAGCTCACGCCCGTCGGCAGCGACACCACGGTGAATGTCACCCAGGTGCTGACCTTCGCCAACATTGGTTCGACCGGGATTTTCGCCGGGGTGCTGATTGGCTTGCTCTCGACGGAGCTGTTTATCGCCATCTCGCGGCTCAAGGCGCTGCAAATATCACTGGGGGAAAACGTGCCGCCGGCGGTCAGTAGATCTTTTAGCGCCCTGATCCCGACCATCCTGACGCTCTCACTGTTTGCCGTTCTGGCCGCGCTGCTGGCGAACGTATTGCATACGGATCTGATTCACCTGATCACCACCTTTATCCAGCAGCCGCTGCGGCTCATCAATACCAGCCTGCCGGGGACGATTTTTATCTACAGCTTTGGTAACTTCCTCTTCACGCTGGGTATTCATCAGTCGGTAGTCAACAGCGTGGTGCTGGAGCCGTTCCTGTTGATTAATACCAATGAGAACATGCTGGCCTTTGCCAACGGCCAGCCGATCCCGCACATCATCAACAACATCTTCGTGCCGACCTTTGGCATGGTGGGCGGTACCGGTAGCACCATTTCACTGCTGATCGCCATTTTTATCTTCTCGCGGCAACAATCGGCGAAACAGGTGGCACGTCTGTCGCTGGCGCCGGGTCTGTTCAATATCAACGAGCCGGTGATTTTCGGCCTGCCGATTGTATTTAACCTGCCTTTAATGATCCCGTTTGTCCTGTTGCCCGCCATTGGCATTTACTTCGCCTGGCTCTGCACCACGCTGGGATTAATGTCGCGCTGCGTGGTGATGATCCCGTGGACCACGCCGCCAATTCTGAGCGCCTGGCTGGCAACCGCGGGGGACTGGCGGGCGGTGGTGGTGCAGTTGGCAATCATCGTATTTGGTGTATTCTTCTACCTGCCTTTCCTCAAAATTGCCGAGCGAGTGGCGTTGAAAAACAGCGGGATAGAACATTAAACAGAAGGAAGGACGATGGCGGCGAAGTACATCACCATAGCGCGTGAAATCAAAAAACGCATCATCAGCCAGCAGTATGCCGCCAATGAACCCCTGCCGGACCAGTTTGCGCTGGCGGCGGAGTTCAATACCAGCCGGATGACCATTCAGCAGGCCATGGGTCAGCTGATCGTTGAAGGGCTGGTATATACCCGTCAGGGGCAGGGGACGTTCATCCGCAAAAACTTCCTTCAGTTGTCGCAGTGGGATCTCTCCGGCAGCGACTACTTTGGCGCGACCAAAACCTGGGAGCATCTGGGCACGGTAACGAGCCAGGTGGTGCATTTTGAACTGCGCTTCCCGAACGAAAAAGAGCAGGCCTCGCTGATGATTAATGCCGATACGCCGGTCTATGACTTCATTCGTCTGCGTTTACTTAATGGTGAGCCCATGTCGCTGGACGCGACCGTAATGCCGCTCAACCTGGTGCCCGGGCTGAACAAAAGCCATCTTGAAAGCTCGGTGTTTCGCTATGTGCAGGAGACGCTGGGTCTGAAAATTATGGGATCGTACCGCGTGGTGCGGGCGCTAAAGCCGAATGCGCTGGATATGCAGCATCTGGTCTGCGAGGAGAGCGACCCGGTGCTGGAGGTGGAGCAGGTGATCTATCTGGAAGATGGCACGCCGCTGGAGTATGCGCACTGTCATTATCGTTACGACCACGGCGGGATTGTGATCGTGAATAACGGATAAAAAAAAGCGGGCATCGAAGCCCGCTTTTTTCGCTGTGTCGCGATTAGTTCAAACGCACCGGCATACCGGAACGGTTCTGCACAGCCTGGTCAACGATAGTCGTTTCCACGTCCGGCTGAGAGGTCACGGACTGCACCGCGCTGGTCAGCGTAATCGGCACGATTTCGTTATTGTTGATCTGGTCTTCGCTGGTGGACAGCGGGTTGTGCACTTCAATGTAACGGCTGCCATCCGGCTCAGAGGTCGCTTTAACCGGTTCGTTGATGAACTGGACGCGGGTACCTACCGGCACGTTTTCGAACAGGAATTTGATGTCGTCGTTACGCAGACGCACGCAGCCGTGGCTTACGCGCAGGCCGATACCGAAGTTAGCGTTGGTACCGTGGATGGCGTACAGGCGGCCGATGTACAGGGCGTACAGACCCATTGGGTTATCCGGGCCTGCCGGAACCACGGCGGGCAGCGGTTCACCTGCCGCGATGTATTCCGCGTGCATTTTCGCCGTTGGGGTCCAGGTTGGGCCTGCTTTCTTACGTTCAACTTTGGTGGTCCAGTTCAGCGGGGTATCTTTACCCAGCTGACCGATACCGATTGGCAGCACGATTACCGTGTTGGTGCCTTTCGGATAGTAATACAGACGCATCTCCGCGCTGTTAATCACGATGCCTTCATGAACGGTATCCGGCAGGATCAGCTGCTGAGGGATATTGAGAACGGTACCTGCTTTTGGCAGGTATGGGTCAACGCCCGGGTTCGCTTCCAGCATGTTAGACAGGCCCAGCTGGTACTGTGCTGCGAAATACTCCAGCGGCTGAGTGTTACCCTCAGGCACCGTCACCACCTGGTTTTGACCCACCAGACGGCTACCGTCTGTCGGCAGCGGATAAGTCACCGCAGAAGCGGTTTTGCAAAAACCTACTACGGCTAACGCCGCCGCAAAAAGCGTTGTTAATTTCATGTTCATGTTGTGCGAGGTATCTAAGCCATTCAGGCGTGAGTTGATAAGTCTGAATCTGTGATGGGAGCGCATTATATGTGCATTCCCGCTAACAGGGAATTCAGATGTGTACGAAATCACATTTTTTTCGATTTTGTTAAAGTTTAGCGGAGCGTCGCAACACAGGATCTCAATTCGGAATTGTGGCATAATGCCGTGTTTATCACACTTTTCGCAGGAATCTCCCCGTGTTAGTTACCAGCAACGTCACTATGCAGTTTGGCAGTAAGCCGCTGTTCGAAAACATTTCCGTCAAATTTGGCGGCGGCAACCGTTACGGCCTGATTGGTGCCAACGGTAGCGGTAAATCCACCTTTATGAAGATCCTCGGCGGTGACCTGGAGCCGACGCTCGGCAACGTGTCGCTCGATCCCAACGAGCGCATCGGTAAACTGCGTCAGGATCAGTTCGCCTTTGAAGAGTTCACCGTGCTCGACACCGTGATCATGGGGCACGCGGAGCTGTGGGAAGTGAAGCAGGAGCGCGACCGTATCTACGCTCTGGCCGAAATGAGCGAAGAAGATGGCTACAAAGTGGCCGATCTGGAGACGCAATACGGCGAAATGGACGGTTATTCTGCAGAAGCGCGTGCGGGCGAGCTGCTGCTGGGCGTGGGCATTCCGGTCGAACAGCATTACGGCCCGATGAGCGAAGTGGCACCTGGCTGGAAGCTGCGTGTGCTGCTGGCGCAGGCGCTGTTCTCTAACCCGGACATTCTGCTGCTCGATGAACCGACGAACAACCTGGACATCGACACCATCCGCTGGCTGGAGCAGACGCTCAACGACCGTGACAGCACCATGATCATCATCTCGCACGACCGTCACTTCCTGAACATGGTGTGTACGCACATGGCGGATCTGGATTACGGTGAGCTGCGTGTTTACCCGGGCAACTACGACGAATACATGACGGCGGCCACCCAGGCGCGTGAACGTCTGCTGGCGGATAACGCCAAGAAGAAAGCGCAGATTGCGGACCTGCAGTCCTTCGTCAGCCGCTTTAGCGCCAACGCCTCTAAATCCCGTCAGGCAACATCGCGTGCCCGCCAGATTGACAAAATCAAACTGGAAGAGGTTAAAGCTTCCAGCCGTCAGAACCCGTTCATCCGTTTCGAGCAGGACAAGAAACTGTTCCGTAACGCGCTGGAAGTGGAAGCCCTTACCAAAGGTTTTGATGAAGGCCCGCTGTTTAAGAATTTCAACCTGCTGCTGGAAGTGGGCGAGAAGATCGCCATTCTGGGTGCCAACGGCGTAGGTAAATCCACCATGCTGAAAACCCTGGTCGGCGAACTGCAGCCGGACAACGGGAGCGTGAAATGGTCCGAAAACGCGCAAATTGGTTATTACGCGCAGGATCACGAGTATGAATTTGAAAACGACCTGACCGTCTTCGACTGGATGAGCCAGTGGAAGCAGGAAGGCGACGATGAGCAGGCGGTGCGCAGTATTCTGGGGCGTCTGCTGTTCAGCCAGGACGACATCAAGAAGCCTGCCAAAGTGCTCTCCGGTGGAGAGAAGGGCCGTATGCTGTTCGGCAAGCTGATGATGGTAAAACCGAACATTCTGGTGATGGACGAACCGACCAACCACCTGGATATGGAATCTATTGAATCGCTGAACATGGCGCTGGAGATGTACCAGGGCACCCTGATCTTCGTTTCTCACGACCGTGAGTTCGTCAGCTCGCTGGCAACCCGCGTGATTGAAATTACGCCAGAGCGCGTGGTGGACTTCACCGGTAACTACGAAGATTATCTGCGCAGCAAAGGTATCGAGAACTAAAAAAAAGCCGGGTGGCGGCTGCGCCTTACCCGGCCTACGTTCTGTTCCCTCTCCCTGTGGGCTGAGGGATCCCCAGTAATATGGTCATGCAACCATGACCATATTACTGTACT
>NZ_JACASJ010000071.1:0-11420 GCF_013391025.1 Enterobacter sp. SECR19-1250
ACGGATTAACAGTCCGCCGTTCTACCGACTGAACTACAGAGGAATCGTGTGAACGAGGCGCATAGTAGCGACCTCGGTTCGGCTTGTCAAAGGGTGAAAACACCCTTTTTGATCGTTTGCCGACAATTTCAGCAAATCGCTGATTTTATAGCAAATTTGCGGTGAAATTACACAGCAGGATGCGCCGCCCGCGGGCAGGCGGCGCAGTTGTTTAGAACAGAACGGAGTAGTTCAGACCAAATGTGCGGCCACGGCCTTTATAGGTATACAGACCCGGTGCGCCATACGTTGGGCTATACAGCCCCGGTGCGCGCTGTCCCCAGGCAGTGGTGTAGTCTTTGTCCAGCACGTTTTCCACGCTGAAGCTCACTTTACCCACCGGCAGGGCGTAGCTGCCCAGGAAATCTACCGTGTTATAGCCATCGATCTTCTTACCGTCGGCATCAGAGACGTCAAAGGTCTGGGTACTCTGCACGCGCAGGGTCCAGTCGCCCGGCGCCCAGTTGACCCAGGCGCTGGCTTTCGACGGGCTGGCGCTGTCTACCGTCAGCTTCTCCCATTTACCGTTTTCACGGGTTTCAGACTTAATGGCGTTAAAGTTTGCGCCGGTGCTCCAGTCGCTGTCGGTGAAGAAATAGTCCACCTGACCTTCCACCCCGTAGATACGACGCTTATCGTCTTCCAGGTTGATGGTCATATCGGTTTTGTTGATGGTGATGGTTTTATCCGAGAGCGAGTAGTACGCCGCAACCTGTGTGCGCAGGTTATCGCCGGTGTAGCGCCAGCCCAGCTCGTAAGCGTTAACTTTAATGCCGTCCAGCGTCGAGTCGTTAACGTTCACGCTGTTCAGCAGGCGATAGTGCCCGTCGACAAGCTGATAGGTGCCGGAGCCGTAGTACTTCGCCAGGTCCGGAATTTCAAAGCCCTGAGAGAAGTTAAACCACAGCTGCTGCTGTTCGGTCAGACGGCTAAGGATCCCGGCGTTAAACAGGAAGTTGTTGTAATCGGTCTTCCCGCCTGGCACCGCGTCTGCCGAGGTGGCTTTCCCGGTGGCGATGGCCTGCTGCTGGGCGTAGCCAACAAAGTCATCCACCTTGTTTTCAGTGTACTGGTAACGCACGCCGCCGCTCAGGGTGATGGCGTCAATGTCGTAGCTCGCCTGCAGGAACGGGGCGAGGTTGGTAATGCTGTAACCCGGATAACGCCCCACGTTGTACGCATTGTCCAGCTTCATGCCGCCGCTCGCTGCCGCTTTACTCAGGTCGAAGAACTGCTGGTTGGCGTCGAAGGTTTCATGGTCGGCGTCCACACCCCAGGTGAGCGTCAAATCATCCAACGGCTTGCTGTTCAGGGTCAGCTTACCGCCGTAAAAATCGGTTTTCTGCTGAGAGGCACCGATGCTGGTGACCGTCCCTTTGCTCAGGGTCGGGAACGGGTAGTAGGTCAGACTCTCGTCACGGTAGTAGATCTGCGCGACCAGATCCTGTCCCCAGAAATCGGTATTGGAGTACTGCAGGTTAATCAGATGGCGCTCGGTACCGGGGATACGGTCAGAATCCAGGTTGTTTTTGTTATACGCAGTGGCATCACCCGTTACTGCCGAGAAGTTCTTCCCGAGGTACAGGCCATGCTTGCCATCGGATTCGCTCTTGTAGTACTGGGTGGTTAACTGCAGCTGCTGGTGATCGTCAATGTTGATGGTGCCGGTGCCCATCACATCAATACGGTCCGAATACTGTAAGCCGGTCTGGGTGTTATCGATGATCACCTCGTCGCCGTTGCCGTCATACCAGCCGCCGTAACGCTGATAAGAAACGGACAGGCGACCAGACGCGTTATCATTACCGCCGCTGACCGCCGCCGACACGTTCTCATCGTGGTCGTTGTGGCTGTTAAACCCGCTTTTTGCCCCGGTCTGGAATTCGACTTCCGTCTCCGGCTGACCTTTTTTGGTGACGATGTTCACCAGGCCGCCGGTACTGCCGCCGCCGTACAGCGAGGTGGCGCCGGAAATCACTTCGATACGGTCGATGTTGAACGGATCGATAGAGTCAAGCTGACGGCTGTCGCTACGGGAGGAGTTCAGACGCACGCCGTCCACCATCACCATCATTGAACGGCCGCGCAGGTTCATACCGTAGTTGGTGCGCCCCTGGCTGCTGACGTCCATGCCCGGGATCAGCTGCGCCAGCACGTCTTTAATCTCTTTCCCGCCCTGAACCTGCTGCTCAATTTCCGCACGCTCAATAACCCAGGTGGTCTGCGCCATCTCCGCCACGCTGCGGTGTGCGCGGCTGGCGGAGACAACGATATTTTCTTCCTTTTGTTCTTCTGCCCACGCAGAGGTCGAAAGCATGGCAAGCAAGCACGGATTTAAAACCCAAAGATGAGAACGTTTCATTGTTATGTTGATCCTGATTGTGTGTGTCAGTACTCGGTGGTCTGTGCTAATGGTTTAAAAACCTGGCTGTTATCCACGCTGGTGGTGCTACGCCAGTGGATCACGCCGGGGGTGGTGGCCAGCTCAAACGGCTCGTCGTCGTGCGCGCGATTGAGAATTCGCGCGGCGCGCCAGGCCATCAGGCTAAGCTGGGGTTCGGCAATGCCGAGACGGTGCATCCCGGCATTCACGGCAAACAGGCGGTTGCTCTGCGGGCCGTCCCATTCAAGGGTGAAATCGTTGTTGATATGGAAGGCTTCGTCGGCATCCAGGTGCAGACGATGGGAGAGCGGGGCCAGAAACGCAGGCGGCGCGGCGCGGTAGCCAGTGGCAAAGATCACCACGTCGCTCTCCAGCTGTTCGCGGCCGCCGTCGAGGTGATGCTGTAGCGTCAGGCGCTGCCCGTTTGGCAGTCGCGTGAGGGCGGTCACCGAGCGGGACGGCATCAGGTGCGCCCAGGGTTTTTCTCGCAGCACTTCAAAGCGGTGATACATGGCGCGGTAAATCGCCAGCAGGGACTCGGTGGTGATACCGTCAGAGGTCATCTTCTGCTCGTGCAGCATCTGACGACGTGCCTCTTCACCAAGCGTGGAGAAGCTGTCCACGTACTCCGGCGTGAAATACTCGTTGGCAAACGCGGCCTCATCCAGGGCGTTGTAGTTATTGCGGCGCGACACCCAGTTCAGGCTCAGCGGCTGACCCCACTCCCCGCGGAAGATATTCAAAAACAGATCGGCACCGCTCTGGCCGCCGCCAACGACGGTCACCCGTTTGCCCGCCAAATCTGGCGTGCGCAGCATCATCTCGCTGGCGTGGAAGCAGCTGTCATCCTGCGCGGTCACGCAGTCGGGGAGGTTGATCTGTTTGCCAATCCCCACGCAGACATGGCGCGCCAGGAAGCGATCGCGCTGGGTTACTACTTCAAACAGGCCCTTTTTCTCATCAAAACTCACCTGCTGTACCTGCTGGCTGAAGGCGAGGTTGGTGAGGTTTTCCGCCGCCCAGCTCAGGTAATCAGCAAACTCTTCGCGCGAAACGGTGCGCTGCTCGGTGGTCAGAAAACGGTAGAACTTTTTACGCTGCACCAGGTAGTTGAGAAAGCTGTGACGGTTGGTCGGCTCCACGGCGCTGACCAGATCCTTCAGGAAGCTGGTTTGCATGTGGCAGTCCGGGACCATCATCCCCGGGTGCCAGGAGAAATGCGGCTTGCGTTCAAGAAACAGTGAGCTAAATCCGTCCAGCCCCTCTGCAAGGGCTGCGATGCTGAGGTTAAACGGGCCAATACCAATGCCGATGAAATCATACGTTTTCATTGCGCTGACTCCTGGGAGACCAGAAAAAGGGGGTTATCGAGATCGCAGACGTAGTTCGGCAGCATGCGGCTGCCACCGTCGTGTTCGGAGAAGGTGAGTTTGACCGGGTTGAGGATCACGCGAATAATCTGCGGCTTAAACAGGTCGAATTTCGCGAAACGTTCTGTAAGATCCGGATGCGCGGCCATATAACGGCGCAAAACCTGCGCCAGGATCTGGTAGAAGCGGGTTTCGCTGACGCCGCTTTGCTGCGTGAGACGCGAGATAAAACGCAGCACCGTCACGAAGTTGCCGGTTTGCAGATCATGGATGATGTACTCCGCGCTCAGGCGCGCCGTGACGGCTTTCACCTGTTGCGGCAGGCTTTCCGCCTGCGGGAAATCTTCATCAACCAGCCGCATATCACCCTGGAAATCCTTCAGCAGAATGCGCTGTGGCACGTAGTCTTTCATCACCAGCGTCACGTTCTGGCCGTGGGCGATGAGCGCCACGCCGTAGCGGCAGAGCAGGTGATAGAACGGGATCACCGTGGCATCGAACAGTTTTTCCAGCCAGGCTTCGGCGGTTAATCCGGAATGGGCAATCCACGCGTCAATCAGCGGGCGTCCGGCGTTGTCGGTCTCCATCAGCGCCGCCATCAGTACCGCCTGCTCGCCGTCCTGCAAATAGCAGGACGGGTTTTCGCGCCAGATCACGCCCATCATCTCCTGATAGCGATAGGGCGCTTTCGGTAGTGCGGCGTAACCGGTATGCGCCAGATATCCGGCGGCGGGTTCGCCAAGCACCTGCGCGCCAGAGCGGGTGAGAGTGGCGTCGCTGGCAAACTGCTGCTGTAACCAACGCGAAGCCAGCGGACCGGCGGCAATGTACTTGCCCGGAATGCCGCGATAGCAGGAGGTGTTGTAGATGGTCAGCGGCAGCTTGATGTCATACGGCGCGCGGCGGCTGGCGTTGGTTAGCGTGCGCAGGGACTGTTGGGCCAGATACTCATCACCAAATTCCCCCAGCTCTACCATCTCACCGCGCGCGAGCTGGGCCAGGAAATGGACGGCAATTTTTTGCTGCCACTGCCACGGATGCAGCGGCACCGGCAGCCAGCTGTCGTCAAGCTTCAGCGCCTGCCAGCGGACGTCAAAGCGCGCGCGCTCGGCACTGTCCATGGTGCTGGCCAGCAAGGTGTTGATATCGCAATCGACATCGCTGCTCCAGACCAGATGCTCGCGCTGCACGGCAACCCAGTGCAGGCGAAAACGGCCACGGTATTCCGGCGCGTACTGGCGCAGCGCCTCCAGCCCCCAGCCGCGGCGTCCTTTGTTAAAAATGAACTTGGGATGGCCGCTCATCAGACACTGGAGTTCGTCCGGGTTGAGATGAATAAGCGCGTCGGCATCCAGCGTCTCTCGCGCCTGCAGCAGCTGCATGTCGCCCCGCAGCGTGGCGTAAAGATCTTCCAGATGCTCTGCCGTTTGTGCATTGTTCATCTCCAGCACCGTCGCCAGCTGCAAAAATGCGCTTTCCGCTTCCAAGGCGGCACCGCTGGTGGTGGTCAGACTGGCGGGATCAATATGTAACCAGCCCCAGATGCCGCGCGTGGCGCGAAACTGCCATGTTTCGCTGCCCATGGTGATTTGCCAGCGGCCAGCAGCCAGCGGCTCGGCGCTCAGGGTACGTTCGTATTCCAGCTCGGCGAGGATCTTCGCCACCATCTCGCGGTTCACTTTTTGCCAGAGTGCGTTCACAGTCCCACCTCGCTGAAGAAGCGGTGACGCTCGCTCATGATGAGGCGCGAACGTTTATGCGGGAAGTCGAACTCTTTAACGGTGTCGAAACCGGCAGACGCCAGATGGCGGAACAGGCGCTGATTGTCGAAACGTGGCTCAGCGACAATGCGCGTCGTGCGCGGTTCATCCAGCCACAGATAGTGGCTCAGACCGCGCAGCCAGCTACGGATATACTGCGCGCCGCGCCAGTTCTCTTCGCCGACCAGCATATGCAGCCCACGGTCAAACGGCTGCCAGCGATAGTGGCGTCCGATACGGTCTTCTGCGGCCCAGTAGAGCTCAAAATAGCCGAACGGCTGATCGTCAAAGCAGCCGATAACCGGGTAGCAGTACGTCGAGTCGAGCTGACGGCGCAGGTAGTTTTCCTGCTCTTCCTGAGGACCGGCCATCTCCCAGAACGCGTTGACGCGCGGGTTGTTCATCCACTGGGTAAAACGCTCACCGTCCAGCGCCACGTCGGCCACGCGGAAGCTCAGGGTGCGTTTAATTTGCGCATCGTAACGGCGATAGACTTCCCCTTGCGGACGGTGAGGGCGCAGCGGGAAGTAAAGCTGACGGCTCTCATCGAACTGCATGCCACCGCTGGCCTGCGGACGCTCCCCCTGCAGCCACAGCGGCAGCTGCCAGAAGGTCTCACGGGCCAGATAATCGCCGCTGGCAAGCGCGAATAACGCCTGCGCCTGCGGTTCATCCTGCCAGGCTGCCCACGGCAACGTGATGCCGGTCAGTGCCGGTGCGGCGACAAACAGCTGATCCAGCGCCTCGACCAGCCAGCCGTCCGGGATATCGCGCAGGCGCTCCAGCACCGCGCTGCCGTCGAGGCCTAAGGTCAGCGGCAGGGACGTGTCCGTTGCGGTGCAACGAAAGCCGTAGCCGGAATGGACGATATTCGCGTTAGCCATCACGCCTTCTCCTTGTAAAACGGGTTGCTAAAGTCGAAATAGATCACTGCCGGATCGGCAATCGTGTTTTCGTTGCGATCGTGCAGGTAGCAGAAAAAGTTGCCTTTGCAGTTCCAGGTCGGGCTGTCCAGCACGTAGTCAAGGCAGCGGGTCTGCTTCGCGGTCTGGCGCAGGCTGGCCAGCGCGTCACGCACCCGTGACATCAGGCTCTCTTCGCTGTCGAAACCTGCGGCAGCGAGGGCGGCGGTGACGGCGAGTGTGGAGTTCAGCAGCAGGTAATAGGGGAAGTAGCGCAGCAGCTGGCTCTCGCCGAAGCGGTTTTCCACCTCGCTTTCACCTGCCTCTTTCAGCCACGCGTCGGCCCCTTCGGTCCAGGCGCTGCCCTGGCAGTCACGGTAGATAAGCCCGACCGGGAAGTCCTGCTGCATCTCCACAAGAATGTTTTGCTGATGTGCCAGCAGGACCAGACCGTAATCGGCTTCGGCGCTGAACAGCGGAAGGAGAACGCGGTCGCAATAGGCGTCCAGCCAGCAGCGCGCGGCCTGGGCAAGGGGGAGATCCAGACGCTGGCTGAGACGGCGGACCGCAGCCGCCAGCAGGCTGTCACCGCCGTCCGGCGCGGCCTGCGTCAGGCTCACCAGCACGTTGGTTTGCGTATCCGGCGTATCAAACAGCAGGTTCACGCGCAGCGCCATCAGGCTCTCTTCCTGAATGACGCCGCTTTCGTCACGCAGACCCGCCCAGCCGTCTTCCTGCATTACGCGCATGGTGGGGTAGCGCGCCTGGAGCTCCTGCCAGCGCGCCGTTTTCGCCAGACGCGCCAGACGCATCCCGCGCTTAACCTCTTTCACCGACAGCGTGCGTACCGAGTTGGTCAGGCGCACGCTCAGGGAAAACTTAATCATGTCGCTGTTGGTTTCGCAGTACAGCGAGCGGGAGGAGCTGGTGGGCAGCCACTGCGCGCCCGCTTCGCCCAGATCCTGCAAGGCTCCCTTCGCCACCAGTCGCTGGCACCAGTCCTGACCGAGCAGGTACTCCGCCTGCCACGGATGCATCGGCAGCAGCCAGCGGGTGTCGGTGAAATGACCGAGCAGTTCAGGGGCGCTCTGGGCTGCGAAGCGCAGCAGACGTTCACGCAGGGAGACGTTCAGGCTCTCGCCAGCGATCAGTTCACTCTCAACGGCAAACCAGCGCAGCGGAAAGCGGGAGGCGAAATCGGGCAAATAGCGGCGGGCTTCGGCTTCGTTAAACGGCTCGTGTGACTTCGGGGCCGGATGGAATGCGTGGCCGACCAGCAGCGCCTGTTCCGCCTCGGCGAACGTCAGCGGCGTGTCGCGCAGGTTTGCCCAGCGGTGACGCAAGTCGATCGCCTGCCAGGTATGGGCATGGCTTTCAAGGGCGCGCTGCTTAAAACGCGCCAGCGTATCGGCATCCAGTGAGCCTTTTACAGCAGGTTTTTCAAGAATTAAATCAACCAGTTGAGGGAAAGTGACGGCGTCACTACGGTCGCTGTCGGTCTGGATGAGCGTTGCCGGGAAGCGATACTGATGATGCTGGGTTGGGGAGAAATAGTGTACTGAAACCCGGATGGCCTGGGTTTGCGAGAGCGGGATATGGATCTGCGATAGCTCATCCGCAGCGGTAGCGGGGAGATAGCGCCAGTCCTTCGTTTCGCGCAACAGGGCGTTTAAAAAACACTGAGCCGCAACGTCTGTACCGGCAGAGCGGGGCAGAGTACGCATAGATGTACCTCATTCCATGACTGATAATAATTCTCGTTATGATATTCATTCTGTTTACAGTCGCAACTATTTTTGCAATATTTGTTTTCATAAACTTCATGATTTCCACACATTTATTGACACTATGTTCACAATTCTATGCGCTCACTTTCCGACACTCTGACCGACAATCTCACCCCGAAAGCGAACTGGCCCCTGGCATTGTGTGCCGGTTTACTGGGGATCGGGCAAAACGGTTTGCTGGTCATGCTGCCGCAGCTGGTCACGATGACCGGGCTATCGCTCTCCGTTTGGGCGGGTCTGTTGATGTTCGGTTCGATGCTCTTTTTACCGGCTTCGCCCTGGTGGGGACGCCAGAGCGAGCGGCACGGCTGCAAAAGCGTGATGCTGGCCTCGCTGAGCGGCTATCTGGCAAGTTTCTTCGTCATGGCGCTGGTGGTCTGGGCAATGGCGAACGGGATGCTCAATGCCGCTTGGGGGCTGGCAGGGCTTATCCTCTCGCGCACCCTGTACGGCCTGACGGTCTCCGGTCTGGTGCCGGCGGCCCAGACATGGGCCATTCAGCGTGCGGGTCTGGAGAAAAGAATGGCCGCGCTGGCGACGATAAGCTCGGGCCTCAGCTGCGGGCGTCTGCTGGGGCCGCCGCTGGCTGCACTGATGCTCAGCGTTAATCCGGTGGCACCGCTGTGGCTGATGGCGATAGCGCCCTTGATTGCCCTGCTGATGGTGCTACGTGAAGTGGCCGATCCGCCTTTAGCGCCAGTGGCGCAGCAGGCGACGCGGCTGCAGGTATCAATGCTGCCTTATCTTGTGCTGGCACTGCTGCTTGCCGCGCTGGTGAGCCTGATGCAGCTTGGTCTGTCACCCCATCTTAGTCCGTTGCTGGACGGCAATGCGGCGCAAATCAGCCATCACGTTGCGCTGCTGCTGAGCCTGGCCGCGCTGGCAACGCTCGCTGCCCAGTTTCTGGTGGTGCGTCCACAGCACTTTCGCCCGATGACGTTACTTTGCCTGGCCGCGGTGTTGATGGTGGTCGGGCTTGGGGTGATGTGTCTCGCGGATGTGGTGCTGTTCTATGTGGGGATCGTCATCACCTCGCTGGGAGCGGCGATGGCAACGCCCGGATATCAGCTCCTGCTGAACGACAGGTTAACGACAGGCAAAGGGGCGGGGGTGATCGCCACCAGCCATACCCTGGGCTACGGCCTCAGCGCGTTGCTGGTGCCGCTGGTGACGCGCATGTTCGGTGAAACGTTTTTAATCGTGGCCGCCTGGGCGATGGCGCTGCTGTTTCTAGCCCTGAGCTTAGGGGTACGGTCGGTTGAGCGTCCCCCTGTCGGAAGGCCTTAGTGGACCTGGCGGGAGGCGTGGCTGCCGGACTCCTCACTTTGCCGCAAACGCTGCAAGGGATCCTGCTGATAAAAATGACAAAAACGTTGCCACAGGGCCGGGAAACGCGGGGCGAACAGCTCCGGGGCGCTGAAGAAATACTCTGACAGCACCGCAAAACACTCGGCCGGATCGGTTGCCGCATAGGCATCAATGCTGGCCGCGCTTTCCCCGACAAGGTCAATCTCATCCTGGATGTTTTCCATCGCCGCATGCAGGTCATGCTCCCATCCCGCGACTTCACGCAGCGGGATCAGCGGAACACCGCTGGCGCGATCGCCGTTGCGGGTATCAAGCTTATGCGCCACTTCGTGAACAATCAGGTTAAAGCCAGAGGCATCGAATGAGTCCTGAATATCCAGCCAGTTGAGGATAATGGGTCCTTGCTGCCAGCTTTGCCCGGACTGCACCACGCGCTGGTTATGCACCAGACCAATATCATCTTCCCACTCGTCATCAACGATAAACGGCGCGGGGTAGATCAGCACTTCGTGGAAACCATCCAGCCACTCGATACCCAGTTCGAGCACCGGCAGGCAGAACAGCAGGGCGATACGTGCACTTTTATGTGCATCCAGCTCAAACCCCTGCAGCGGGACCAGCCGCTTTTGCTGCAAAAAGCGATCCGCCAGTTGAATGAGCTTTGACTGTTCATCCGGCTGGAGGTTGGCCAGCACGGGGATCGCCAGCGCGTCATCCCACGGCAGCGCCACATGTTGACCAGCGTCATTTGATTTCCAGGGCCACTTAATCATCGCTGTGCTCGCAAACTCGTCACGTGAACAAAATTGAAAGGTCAGGTTCCGTTAACATGCCAAAGAACCCGGCATGAAGGCAACTATAAAACGTAGAGATGTGGGAATGGCAGGAGAGGCCAGCCCTCTGCCATTATTCAAACACTTATCCCGTTTCCTTTCAGTGACAAAAATCCCATTGAGACGATCCCCAGCGGAAAACATGGCACAACGGGTGATACAGAGCGTTTATCAACGTTTGATTTCTCCGAGCGCGTCGATCAACTGCACCTTCTCCACGGATATTTGCTTATTGTCCTGAAGCGGTGCTAGTACCTCTCTGATTCATAAGTCGCTATTATGAATGTTCGAGTTTCCAGAAAGCGCTAAGGATTGCCAGAATCTATGCCCGTCAATTTCGACCTCAACGATCTTTATGCCTTCAGAGCGCTGGTGGAGTACGGTAACTTCCGTATTGCCGCAGAATCTATTTGTCTTTCCCAGTCCGCCTTAAGCCGCCGCATTGAAAAGCTGGAGACCGCCGTCGGCGCGAAACTGTTCGACAGAACCACCCGGCGCGTGACGCTGACGCTCTTCGGGCAGACCTTTGCCGACCGCTGCGGGCAGCTTCTGGAAAACGTGGAGTCGATGCTGGCAGATATCGACAAGGTGAGCGAGGAGCGCACCGGGCTGATTACCGTCGCCACCGTGCCTTCGGCGGCCTGCCATTTTATGCCGGAGGTGATCCGCCAGTTTCATCGCCGCTATCCGCGCGTGCGCATCAAGCTTATCGACAGCAGCGCGGGCAATGTCATTGACGCGGTGGCCAGCGGGCAGGCGGATTTTGGTATCTGTTTTGCGAGGAGCCTGCAGCCAGATCTCACCTTTATTCCGCTGGTGGAGGATGTATACGTCGCCGCGTGTCGTCGCGATCATCCGCTGGCGGGACGCAAGAGTCTGACCTGGCAGGCGTTTTATCAGCAGGATTACATCAGCCTGGACATTACATCGGGGAACCGGAATCTGCTCGATCAGATGCTCGGCCATATTAAGCCGGAGCGCCCGGGGATCTGCGAGACGCGCCACGTCACCACGATGCTGGGAATGGTAGAGGCGGGG
>NZ_JACASJ010000071.1:11430-27588 GCF_013391025.1 Enterobacter sp. SECR19-1250
GCATTGCTGCCGTCCCCGCCATGTCAATGCCGCACTCTGAGCACTCCTTCCTGACGCATATTCCGCTGACCGAGCCCGAGGTCAAACGCACTGTCGGGCTGATCCGGCGCAGCGGGCGTATTCAGTCGTGGATTGCCGCTGAGCTGGAAACACTCATTACTGCGCGTTATCGCGCGGCGGAGTGACAGGGATCATCCCGGTGGCGGTGATGGTCTCCTGCGCGTTTGCTGATGCGAGGTAATCCAGCAGCGCTTTCCCCTCGGAAGGATGCTCCGCGTGAGCGGTGACCGCGCCGGCAAAACGGGTGATGTACTGCAGGTTATCCGGCAGTTTGCCGACAAAGGTTACACCCGGCACGGGTAACAGCTCGCTGACCTGCTGGAAACCCACGGCGTATTTCCCTTTTGCCACCTCAGAGGCGACCGGGATGCGCTCCACCTTATGCGCTTTGCCCTCTACCTGTGCTTCAATCCCCAGCTTTTTGAAGAGCTCTGTTTGCACATACCGGCCGCTGGCGCTGTCGGAATAGGCGATGGCGCTGGCCTTAAGCAGGGTCTGTTTTAGCGCGCTATCGGTCGCGATATCCGGTACCGGCGAGCCGGCTTTCACCACCACGCCGATGGGCGAATCCGCCAGCTCAACGCGCGAACCTTCTTTGACCATCCGGTCCTTCGCCAGGTGCGCCAGCGCATCACCCACCATAATCACCACGTCTGCTTTTTCACCGCGCGCCAGTCGGTTGGGGATCGCCTGCGGCGTCTGTCCCATCGACGGCCCCGGGATCAGCACGATATGGTCGCCCGTCCGGGCTTCATACTGGAGGGCGAGTTTTTCCAGCGCGGCCTTAAAACCGCCTGAAATCATGACCGTCACCTCCTGGGCCAGCGCACCTGCGCTGGTCGCCAGTATTACCAGCCCGGTCAGGCCTGAACGTACAAATGTGCGCATATTATCCTCTCTGTACTTGCAGACTCATCGCGCTGCGACGGTAGAGATAAAGCGTTGCCAGCAACGCGCAGATCGCCGCGAAGCTCATCCAGTAGCCCGGGGAGGCTTTATCGCCGGTGTACTCAATCAGGGCCGTTGAAATGACCGGTGTAAACCCGCCGAAGATCGCGGTAGCAAGGCTATACGCCAGTGAGAAACCGGCAACACGCACTTCAACCGGCATGATCTCCGTCAGCGCCGGGATCATCGCGCCGTTATAGAGGCCATAGAGGAAGGAGAGCCACAGCAATACGCTCAGCATCATGGAGAAGCTCGGTGCCTGCGCCAGCAGCGTCAGGGCCGGATAGCTGGTTGCCAGCGCCAGCAGCGTCATGGCAACCAGCACCGGTTTACGGCCGAAGCGGTCCGACAGGGCTCCGCCCACCGGCAGCCAGATAAAGTTGGAGATGGCCACCAGCAGCGTCACCAGCAGGCTGTCGGAGGCGCTGAGCATTAACACTTTTTTGCCGAAGGTAGGCGCATAGACGGTGATCAGGTAGAACGCGGTGGTGGTCATGGCGACCATCAGCATGCCCGCGACCACAACCGGCCAGTTCGCCAGCAGGGTGGTAAAGACCTGACGCATCGCCAGCGTGTGACGGCGGGTGCGGAACTCTTCGGTCTCTTCCAGCTTGCGGCGCAGGAAGAAGATAAACGGCACAATCAGGCAGCCGAACAGGAACGGGATCCGCCAGCCCCATTCACGAATGGCGCTCTCTTCCAGCATCGCGTTCAGCGCAAAGCCCATTGCGGCGGCCACCATAATCGCCACCTGCTGACTGCCGGACTGCCAGCTGGTAAAGAAGCCTTTGCGACCCGGCGTGGCAATTTCAGCCAGGTAGACCGACACGCCGCCAAGCTCCGCCCCGGCGGAAAAGCCCTGCAGCAAGCGTCCAGCCAGCACCAGCAGTGGCGCCCACAGGCCGATGCTCTCATAAGAGGGGATCAGCACAATCAGGAAGGTACCGGCCGCCATTATCGACAGGGTGGTGATTAACCCTTTGCGTCGACCGACCTTGTCGATGTAAGCCCCGAGGACAATCGCGCCAATGGGGCGCATTAAGAAGCCTGCGCCAAAGACGGCGAAGGTCATCATCAGCGAGGCAAACTCACTGCTCGCCGGGAAGAAGGTATGCGCGATGTAGGTGGCATAGAACCCGAACAGGAAGAAGTCGAATTGCTCAAGGAAATTGCCCGAGGTGACGCGAAGTATCGCGCCCGCTCTTGCGCGAACGGTTGCAGGTGGGGTTGAGGAAATCATGGTCGTCTCCAGTTTTTTATTGACGTGTTGTCCGTCTGTTTCTGAAAACTGGCGCATTAAACGGAAATTAATAAGCGCAAATCACGCATGAACTGATGCGTGCTGCACATCAATGACAGGACGTTGACCGGGATTTACATACCTAACAATAACTTAACAATTCATTGATTTTTCATTCACCATAATTCGCTAAGTGGCTGATATCGCCATTTTGTGATATCGCGCAGAAGGGCAGAGTAGCCGCTGCTCTTGTCGGGTGGCGCTTCGCTTACCCGACCTGTGAATTTTGTAGGCCCGTGCAAGCGTAGCGCCGCCGGGCAAAACTGGCAGAGCGCTCTATTCAGCGCAGCGCCTGTGCAATCGCGCTAAACATCAGCGACGCTTCCAGCGGCTGGGCGCTGAAAGACGGCTCCGCCTGCGGCCAGGTGGACCACTGGACGATCACCAGGTTTTCCTTTTGATTCACTATAATCATCTGGCCAAAAATCCCCAGCGCCCAGAGTGAATCTTTCAGGGAATCCTCTGGCGCGGGCTTGACGTCTGTTGCCGTGGCGGGCACCTCGTTATTCCACCACTGATAGCCGTACAACCCTTTCGGATGCGCGTCTGAGACGGAACCTTTCGCCTGCGTCCAGTCTGACGACTCCTTCACCCAGCCGTCAGGCAGGATCTGTTTGCCCGAAGGGAGCGTACCGTTATGCAGGATAAATTCGCCGAAGCGGCCCCAGTCTTCCAGCGTGGCGTTAAAGCCGTGCGCGCCGACATCGTGCTCACCCTTACGATAGGCATGCCATACGCCGTCGTTCGCCATCCCGTACGGCTGCCAGATGCTTTTCTCCAGGTACGCCGCCAGCGTCATACCGGTGGCGCGCTCCAGCACGTCACCCAGCAGCCACGCGCCGCCCGAGGAATAGGACCAGTTCTCTCCGGCCGGGTGTTCCCGACGTAATCCCTTCACCAGCTTACGCACGCAGTCGTAGGTGCCCGGCTTAGCTTCGCATTCGGTGAGCTGCGCGAAATCAGACTGTGGGTTGGTGTAGTCTTCGTTCCACGCCACGCCAGAGGTGTGAGTGATCAGCTGTCTCAGCGTCACGCCATCCCACGCCGTGCCTTTTAAATCGGGTTCGTAGCGGGTGATAAGATCGTCAAGGGAGTGGATTTTGCCCTCTTTAAGGGCGACCCCGACCAGCGCAGAGACCACGGATTTCCCCACCGAACGTGATGTCCAGAGCGTGGAATCGGTATTGCCTTCACCCAGATATTTCCACGCTATTTTGCCGTCCTTCAGCACCAGCATGCCGCTGACGTTCTGGCGCTTCACGTAATCCTGGAGGGTATAAGTCTTGCCATTAACCTGATAGCGGGCGTCGGAAAGCGGTTTCTCTGCTGCCAGCAGCGGCGTGGCCTTTCCGTGGCGGAAAACATCGCCCGCGTAGTTGCGATAGTCGTTACGAAAGCCCACCACGCGATCCGCCTGACTCCAGGTGAGCATGCTGTGCGTGTCGGGAAGGGTTGCGTCAAACGGCGCAGGGCAGGGGTTGAGGTCGGTGCCGTGACAGGCAGCCATAACGGCAGGGGATAAGAGGCTGCTGACCACCAGTGCGGCGAGCAGGCTGCGGTTTAACGTTTTGTTTTTCATGTTTATCTCGTTTGGTTCAGGAAGGGCTTCAGTTTAAGAAGCCGCGCCCTATAATAAAAAACGGGTTATGGGGGAAATTCCCCCGAAAAACGGAATGAAGGGAGAGGAGGCGATGGTCTATTCATTTGCCCAGCTGGAGGCGTTTACCGCGGTGGCAGAGCACGGCAGCCTGATGAAGGCGGCCATTAAGCTCGGTAAAGACCGTACGACCCTGCGCGATCTGATCGATTTTCTTGAGGACGGGCTGGGTTATGCCCTGTTCCTGCGCGAGGGACGCAGCGTGCGGCTAACGCCTGAAGGGGAACAGCTTCAGCGACAGGCGCACCTGCTGATGCGTCAGGTGAAAGCCTTTGAGGCCTTTGCCAGAGCGGTGCCGGACAGCGCGATGCAGGACATTGCCCTTGTTTACGATCCGTTCACTCCCCGGGCTTTTCTGCAGGCGCTGATTGCAGAGATGGCGGCACAAAAAATACGCCTGAGCCTGACCAGCGCGTCGCGTGACGAGGCCGAAGCCCTGCTGGCGAGCGGAGAGGCGGATTTAGGTATCTGCCAGGCGCGCAACCGTAGCGTGGGCAATGAGATGGAGTGGCGGGCTCTGGGAGCCATCGACATGGATTTTTACGCCGCAGACGCGCTTTTTGCGAAGGTTGCCACGCCGGTTTCGCTGCTCGATCTCTCTCTGGTTCCGCAGGTGGTTATGCATGCCGCGTCAGATGAACCGGTTGCCCGTCGTCTGCAAATTGCCGGGCATACCCTTTTCACTAATGAAATTGAGATGCTGCGCGGCCTGCTGGAACAGGGCTGTGGCTGGGGCTTTTTGCCGACCCATCTTCATGCGACGCAGTGGAAAAACGTAAAAAGGCTGCCCACCGAAGTGGGCAGCCAGGGGATAAGTCAGACGATGGTCACTATCTGGAAGCCGGGCAGCGACAAGCGTGAGAGGATCAATCAAACGTTGTCGCGGCTGCCGGCACTCTGGAAACACTCAGCGCTGTGAACACCCCTGGCACTGTTTGTTCTGGATCTGCTGGAAGAAGTCGTTACCTTTGTCATCCACCAGGATAAACGCCGGGAAGTTCTCCACTTCGATTTTCCAGATGGCTTCCATTCCCAGTTCCGGGTACGCCACGCACTCCAGGCTCTTGATGCTGTTTTGCGCCAGTACCGCCGCCGGGCCGCCGATGCTGCCCAGGTAGAAGCCGCCGTGTTTGTGGCAGGCATCCGTCACCTGCTGGCTGCGGTTGCCTTTGGCCAGCATGATCATGCTCGCGCCGTGGGACTGCAGTAAATCCACATACGAGTCCATGCGGCCCGCAGTGGTTGGGCCGAGGGAGCCGGAGGCATAACCTTCCGGCGTTTTGGCCGGGCCCGCGTAGTAAATCGGATGGTCTTTAACGTACTGCGGCAGTTCCTCGCCGTTGTCGAGCAGCTCTTTCAGCTTCGCGTGGGCGATATCACGCGCCACGATGATGGTGCCGTTCAGCGACAGGCGGGTAGAGACCGGGTACGCGGAAAGCTGCGCCAGGATCTCGTTCATCGGCGTGTTGAGGTTGATGCTGACCACGTCACCTTCACCCTGCTGGCGCAGCGATTCAGGAATGTACTGACCCGGGTTGTGTTCCAGTTTTTCAATCCAGATCCCGTCGCGGTTGATTTTCGCCTTGATGTTACGGTCTGCGGAGCAGGAGACACCCATGCCGATTGGGCAGGAGGCACCGTGACGCGGCAGGCGGATCACGCGGATATCGTGAGCGAAGTATTTACCACCAAACTGCGCACCCAGACCCAGGTTCTGCGCTTCCTGGAGCAGTTCCTGTTCGAGCTGAACATCGCGGAACGCCTGGCCGTGCTCGTTCCCCTCGGTGGGCAGGGCGTCGTAGTAGCGGGTGGAGGCCAGCTTCACCGTTTTCAGCGTCGCTTCCGCGGAGGTTCCGCCAATCACGAAGGCAATATGGTATGGCGGACAGGCCGCGGTACCCAGGGTGCGCATTTTCTCCACCAGATAGTTTTTCAGCTTCGCCGGAGTGATCAGCGCTTTGGTTTCCTGATAGAGGTAGGTTTTGTTGGCTGAACCGCCGCCTTTCGCCATGCAGAGGAATTTGTACTCGTCGCTGTCGACGCTGTAGAGATCGATCTGCGCAGGCAGGTTGGTGCCGGTGTTCACCTCTTTATACATATCCAGCGCCGCGTTCTGGGAGTAGCGCAGGTTGTCTTCGATGTAGGTGTTGTACACCCCCTGACTCAGCGCGGCTTCATCGCCACCGCCGGTCCAGACGCGCTGGCCTTTTTTACCCATGATGATCGCCGTGCCGGTATCCTGGCAGGTTGGCAGCACGCCTTTAGCGGCGATTTCAGAGTTACGCAGGAACTGCAGGGCAACGTACTTATCGTTCTGGCTCGCTTCCGGGTCGTTAAGAATGGCGGCGACCTGCTTCTGATGGGAAGGACGCAGCATAAACGCAGCATCGTGGAACGCCTGCTGCGCCAGCAGCGTCAGCGCCTCTGGCTCGACTTTCAGGACTTCCTGACCGTCGAACTCAGCAACGGAGACGTGCTCTTTGGTCAGCAGATAGTATTCGGTGTCGTCGTGCGCGAGTGGGAAGGGGTTTTGATAAAAAAACGGTTTGTTTGACATAGCTTGCTCCAGAAAAATAAAACCGCCGGAGGAGAAGTCCGGCGGTCAGGAATCAGAACATCATGGACATCCACGGATAACCAATCAGCAGCAGGGCCGCCAGGAAGATGGCACCGAAGATAGTGCCCAGGCGCCAGTAGTCTTTGGTTGGCAGGTAGCCACTACCGTAGTAAATCGGGCTTGGGCCGGTACCGTACGGGGTGATGATCCCCATCACACCCAGCGAGGTCACCATCAGCAGGACGAAGACTTCCATATTCATGCCCGGAATGGTGGAGGCGATGGTCAGCATCGCCGGCAGCAGCGCGGTGGTATGCGCGGTGGTGCTGGCAAACAGGTAGTGCAGCAGGTAGAACGCCAGCAGCAGCACGATGGTGGCAACGCCCGGCGAGATACCGCTCATTAACAGACCGCCTTCTTTACCCAGCCAGCTGATAAAGCCGGTAGAGGAGAGGCCGTCCGCCAGCGCCACCAGGGTGGCGAACCAGACGAAGGTGTTCCACGCGGCTTTATTGCCGGTGATATCGTTCCACTCCAGCACGCCGGTCCACAGCATCAGACCCACAATAAGCAGGGCAGCCATCGCTGGTTCAATCCACGCGGCGGCGAAGATCCACATCAGCAGCGCACAGCACACGAACACCAGCAGCAGAATTTCATTGCGGGACAGTTTGCCCAGTTTTTCAAGTTCACGGGTTGCCCACAGCGGTACTTCATTATTCACTTTGACTTCTGGTGGGTAGAACCAGTAGGCCAGCAGCGGCATGGTCAGAATCAGCAGAATGCCCAGCGGCAGGAAGGCGAGGAACCAGGTACCCCAGGAGATATCAATCCCTACCGTGCTTTTCACCAGCGCCAGTGCCAGCAGGTTCGGCGCAAGGGCGGAGAGGAACATCGAGCTGGTGATACAGGCCGCGGTGATCGCCACCCACATCAGGTACGAACCAATTTTACGCGCGCTTGGGTCGTTTGGTTTTGAGCCATACAGCGGCGGCAGGTTAGCGATGATCGGGTAGATGGTCCCGCCGCTACGTGCGGTGTTGGACGGCGTAAACGGTGCCAGCAGCAGGTCCGCGAAGGTGATGGCGTAACCGAGCGTCAGGCTGCGACGGCCGAGATATTTCACCAGAATCAGCGCCAGACGGCGGCCGAAGCGGGTTTTATCATAGCCAGCGGCGAACATGAAGGCGCCGAAGATCAGCCACACAGTCGAGTTACCAAACCCGCTGACCGCCCACTTAAAGGAGGCACCCGCCAGCTTGAATTTCGGGTCGGCCAGCTGTTCAGGGCTGAACAGCACCCACTGGCTGCACAGCGCAATCGCCACCACGCCGGTCAGACCGATCACCGCACCCGGCAGCGGTTCGAAGATTAAGCCGACGATCACGCCGACAAAGATCGCGAAGTAGTGCCACGCATAAGGCGGCAGTCCTTCCGGTACCGGAACAAACAGCAGCAGGACGGCGACGATGACGGGCAATGCCATCATCAGCAGTCGTTTTGCTTTCCCATTTGATGCCTGGTTCGCCACAGGGGGCGTTACAGCAGTTTTTGTATTCATAGTTTCACGTCTTAAGTTGTCAAAAATTCGGTCGCACTGAAAAACAAAATTGCTTTCTTAAGTTTCTTTGCTTTTTTTAGTTATTAAAGGTGCTGATTTGTATTTTCAGTAATAGCGATTTAACGCATTTTGGTTTGCGCTAAATTAAAAATTGATGATGTTTTTATATTGCGCTTTTGGATGCCATGACTATTGATCGCGATCAAAAAAAGAGAATTGCAGCGGTATTTTTATGCTTTTATTAATAACCACTCTGGCGTATGTGGGTATTACGTATATTATGAGTTCAATTTATCATTTCTGTAACAATGCTAAGTTTTGATAATTTTTATCTCATTGATTTGTATGGGTTTGATTGGTTATTGGTGAAATGGTTTTACCATTCTTTTTTTAACGAATTTTAAATTATTGTGAATGGCTAAATTACAATCACTAACACCAATGTGTTATTTGTGTTATCGCGGGGATTAAATAGTTTTTTAACTAACGTAATAACTTTAGAAACTAAAAAAATCATTATATTAATATCATGACATCGGCAAATAACGACGAAATAAAAAATCAATCCGATAACGAATTCTTAATTTTTAAAGTTTGGAGTTTCAATTATGAGCACTAACGAACGTATTCTGAGCCCCTTCACATTACCGAATGGCACCGAACTGAAAAACCGTTTGTTAATGGCACCCATGACCACCTGTACCGGCTATTACGACGGCACGGTCACCAGCGAGCTGGTGGAGTACTATCGGGCCCGTTCCGGCAGCATGGGTACCATTATTGTTGAATGCTGCTTTATCGATGACCTCGGCCTTGCGTTCCCCGGCGCGATTGGTATCGATAACGACGAGAAAATCGCCGGGCTGGCGAAAATCGCGGACGCCATTAAATCCAAAGGCTCGAAAGCCCTGCTGCAGATCTACCACGGCGGCCGTATGGTCGATCCAAAACTGATCGGTGGCCGCACGCCGGTTGGCCCAAGCGCCGTTGCCGCGCCGCGTGACGGGGCCGCCACGCCGGTTGCCCTGACCAATGAAGAAGTGGAAGGCATGATCGGCAAGTTTGGTGAAGCCGTTCGCCGCGCTATCCAGGCCGGTTTCGACGGGGTTGAAATTCACGGGGCCAACACCTACCTGATTCAGCAGTTTTACTCTCCAAACTCTAACCAGCGCGACGACGAGTGGGGCGGCAGCCGCGATAACCGCGCTAAATTCCCGCTGGCGGTGCTGGATATCACGCACAAAATGGTGCGCCAGTACGCGGACGACGCGTTCATTATTGGCTACCGTTTCTCCCCTGAAGAGCTGGAAGTCCCGGGTATCCGCTTTGAAGACACCATGTACCTGCTGGAAAAACTGGCGGCACGCGGTGTGGATTATCTGCACTTCTCCGTAGGGGCGACCCTGCGTCCTTCCATTGTCGACACCCAGGACCCAACCCCGCTCATCAAAAAATATTGCGCCATGCGCTCTGAAACCCTGGCTCAGGTTCCGGTGATGGGTGTCGGCGGCGTGGTAAATGCCGCTGACGTTAACGAGGCGCTGGATAGCGGTTACGACCTGATTGCCGTGGGCCGCGCTACCATCGCTTACCCGGACTGGACTGACCGGATCGCGGCAGGTGAAAGTCTGGAGCTGTTTATGGACAGCACCAAACGCGAAGAGCTGAGCATTCCTGAACCGCTGTGGCGTTTCTCGCTGGTGGAAGCGATGATCCGCGATATGAGCATGGGCGAATCAAAATTCAAACCAGGCATGTTCACTGAGAAGGTGCAGGACGATGTTAACGAACTGGTAATCAACGTTAGCCTGGAAACCGATCGCATCGCCGATATTGCGCTGGCGTCTGGCCCGAGCGAAGACGTTGAGTTTGTCACCAGCTTTGAAGAGATCCGTACCCGCATTCTGGACGCCAACACCCCGCACGTGGATGCCATCACGGGTGCAACCAGCCAGAGTGAAGCGGTGAAAAAAGCGGTCTCTAAAGCGATGCTGAAATCCAGCAAAGCGCTGGCGGCAGAAGAGGGCGCTGACCCGAACGCGACCCGCAGCGTGGATGTGGTGGTAGTGGGTAGCGGCGGCGCCGGTCTGGCCGCAGCCATTCAGGCCCACGATGAAGGCGCGAGCGTGCTGATCGTTGAGAAGATGCCAACCATCGGCGGGAACACCATCAAAGCTTCTGCCGGGATGAATGCCGCAGAGACGCGCTTCCAGCGGGTGAAAGGGATCCAGGACAGCAAAGAGCTGTTCTACCAGGAGAGCCTGAAAGGGGGCGGTAACAAGAACAACCCGGAACTGCTGCGCCGCTTCGTGGAGAATGCGCCTCAGGCGATTGAATGGCTGGCAACCCGCGGCATTATGCTGAATGACATCACCACCACCGGCGGAATGAGCATTGACCGTACGCACCGTCCAAAAGACGGCTCTGCGGTAGGCGGCTATCTGATCAGCGGCCTGGTGCGTAACGTCAACAAACGCAACATCGACGTAATGCTTGATACGTCTGTCAGCGACATCCTGTTCGAAAACGGCGAAGTCACCGGCGTGCGTCTGACCACAGAAGAGAACGAAACCCTCACCGTGACCACTAAAAGCGTCATTGTCGCCACCGGCGGCTTCAGCGCCAACAGCCAGATGGTGGTGAAATACCGCCCTGACCTGGAAGGTTTTGTCACCACCAACCACAAAGGGGCAACCGGCGGCGGTATCGCGCTGCTGGAACGCATCGGTGCCGGTACGGTAGATATGGGTGAAATTCAGATCCACCCAACCGTTGAGCAGAAAACCTCGTACCTGATTTCCGAATCCATTCGCGGCGGCGGAGCGATTCTGGTGAACCAGCAGGGGAACCGTTTCTTCAATGAGATGGAAACTCGCGATAAAGTCTCGGCGTCAATCATCGCACTGCCGGAGAAATACGCGTATATCGTCTTTGACGAGCACGTTCGTGCCAAAAACAAAGCGGCGGATGAGTACATCGCTAAAGGCTTTGTGACCAGCGCCAGCTCGCCAAAAGCCCTGGCCGAGGCGCTGGGAATGGATTACCACGCTTTCCTGGCGACCCTGGAACGCTACAACGGCTTTGTTGAAAAACAGCATGACGATGATTTTGGCCGTACCACCGCGCTGCGTGCGCCCATCAACGAAGGGCCGTTCTATGCCATTCAGATTGCGCCGGGCGTGCACCACACCATGGGCGGCGTGACCATCAACACCGAAACCTGCGTGCTGGACAGCAACCACAACGTGCTGCCAGGGGCGTTTGCGGCCGGTGAAGTGGTCGGTGGGATCCACGGTGGTAACCGTATCGGCGGTAACGCGGTGGCAGATATCATTATTTTTGGTACGCTTGCAGGACATCAGGCGGCTATGCGTTCGAAAAAGCAGTAAGACCCCTGTGTTGTATGCCGGATACGCGCAGCGTTATCCGGCATTTTCCCCGGCGGCGCGGTGCTTGCCGGGGCTACATCTGAGGACTCATGCTATGCCTGATGACCATCGCGTTTACAGTTATTCCGCCGTCCTGATGGGATCGCCCATTCTCCTCAAACTCTTTTCCCATAACGAAGCCCTCGCCTCCCGCGTGTTTCGCCTGATCAAACAGTACGAAGACCTGCTTACCGTTAACCGCGCGCACTCTGAAGTTATGGAAATCAACCATGCGGCGGGACAGCGCCCCGTCAGCGTCAGCCGTCCGGTGTTCGAGCTGATCCGCTGCGCAAAAGCGGCGAGCCTGCTCAAGGACAGCGCGTTTAACCTGGCGATTGGCCCGCTGGTCAAGCGCTGGAAAATCGGCTTTCGCGGCGACAGCGTGCCGCCCGCCGAAGACATCGCCGCCTTGCTGGCGATTACCCGTCCTGAGGATGTGGTGCTGGACGAGGCCAGCAGTAGCGTCTTTTTGACCCAAAAAGGGATGGAGATCGACCTGGGCGCCATCGCCAAAGGCTATATCGCCGACAGGGTGCGGGATTATCTGCGCAAAGAGGGCGCTGAACTTGGGCTGATCAACCTCGGGGGCAATATCCAGACGCTGGGCTCGCCGGAGGGGGGCTGGAGCGTGGGGCTTAAAAAACCGTTTGCGGGTGATGAGCTGATCGGCGCGATGACGCTAGAGAATCGCTCCGTGGTGACGTCGGGAACCTATGAACGCTACTTTGAACAAAACGGCAGGCGCTACCACCACATCCTGGACCCGCGTACCGGGTATCCGCTGGATAACGAACTGGACAGCGTGACCATCATTTCAAACGATTCTATCGACGGGGATATATGGACCACGCTGATGTACGGCATGGGTGTGGAGAAAGGCTGTGCGGTGCTGCGTGCGCGTCCTGATATAGAAGCGATCTTTGTGACCAAAACAAAAGAAGTGGTGCTCTCGTCAGCGCACCACTTCCGCTTTACTTTACTGGATAATAGTTACCGCATTACTGACAGTACTGTTTGAGCAGGCCTGTCTGCTCGGGCTGGAGACGGTAACGATATACCGGGCGCCCTGTCGCGCCGTAGTGAATGCTGGTGAACAGAATATTGATTTGCGCCAGCCAGATCAGATATTTGCGGCAGGAGACGCGCGAGATATTCACTGCACTGGCCAGGTCATCGGTAGAAAACTCGGTCTCCGGGTGAGCGTCAATCCACTGGCAGATGGTGCGCAGCGTTTGCGGCGTTAACCCTTTTGGCAGCTTTTTGCTGTCTGCCAGCTCCGGCGCCCCGCCGTGGATCAGCCTGTCGACGTCCGCCTGCTCATAATACTGGTGCGAGCCCATCAGGCTGTGCTTTGCCTTCCAGCCGTTCAGCGCCTCTTCAAAGCGCGGGAACTGGAACGGTTTAATCAGATAATCCACCACGCCGTAATGGATAGAGGTCTGGATTGTCGCGGCGTCCGCAGCCGAAGAGATCATAATGACATCGATTGGGCGACCGGAGGCGCGGATCACTGGCAGCAGATCCAGCCCGTTATCCTGCTGCATGTAGACATCCAGCAGCACCAGATCAACCGGCTGGGCAGGGTTGTTAATAATGGCCTCGGCCTGGTTCAGCGTGGAGGCGACGCCGCAGCAGCTAAAGCCTTCAACACGGTTAACATACAGACGGTTGAGGTCGGCTACCATGGCGTCATCATCGACAATTAATACATTTATCACGCGATATTCCTCTCGCTATCCCAGGGGATGTGAACAAAAAATTGGGTAAATACGCCAGGTTCAGATTCGACGGTGATATCACCGCCCAGGTTCTGAATTTGCTGGCGGGCAAGGAACAGCCCAACGCCCCGGTTTTCACCTTTTGTTGAGAAGCCTTTAGTAAAAATAGTCTCCAGCTGGGCGGGATCAATTCCCGGGCCGTCATCGCTGACTTCACAGCTGAGCCAGCCATTCTGATAGTGCAGCAGCAGGGTGATTTCGCCTTCCGGCTGGCCCTCCATCGCGTCCAGCGCGTTTTCAATCAAGTTACCGAGCACGGTAACCAGCACCGCGACCTGCTCTTCGTTGGCGGTATCCGGTATCTGGCACTCATCCGCCAGGGTGAGGCTGATCCCCGCTTCTTTCGCCCGGTTGATTTTACCCAGCAGGAACCCGGCAATCACCGGCGATTTCACCTTGCTCTGGATGGTGCCAATGTCCGTCTGATAATTGTGCGCGGTCTGCAGGATGTACTCTTCCAGCTTGTCGTAGCGCTTGATATGCAGCAGGCCCAGGATCACGTGCAGTTTGTTCATAAACTCGTGCGTGTGGGCGCGCAGGGCGTCGACGTAATTCACCATGCCGTCGATGCGCTGCATCAGCTGGCTGATTTCGGTTTTGTCGCGGAAGGTGGTGATGGCGCCTATCACCCGCTCCTGACTTTTCACCGGCACCATGTTGCACAGCAGCAGCCGGCCGTTGCAGCTGATCTCCTGATCCTGACGCGCGATGCCCGTCTTTGACACCTCACGCAGGCTGGCCAGCAGGGGCGCGCTGGCGTTTTCGGTCTGCTTGCCGGAGGGCAGGAGCAATATCTCTCTGGCGGTGTGGTTTATCATCGTCACGCGGCCATGAATATCGACCGCTAACACTCCTTCGCGCAGCGACTGCAGCATCGCCTGACGTTGTTCAAACAGCGCGGAGATTTCATACGGCTCCAGCCCGAACAGGATGCGTTTCAGAACGCGAACCAGTCCCCAGATCGCCATGGAGCTCATAAAGATACTGAACAAAATGGTCCAGACGGCGTTGAGTCGCCCGCGGGCGATCTGGTCTTCTACTTTTTTAAGCGAGATGCCGACCACCACCACGCCGATCTGCTCGTGCTGGCTGTCATACACGGGCGTAAATACGCGAAGGGCTTCCGCGAGCGCGCCCCGGTTAACGGAGACGTTCTCTTTCCCTTCCAGCGCCGGGTTCAGATCGTCGCCGATAAAATGCAGGCCAATCAGCGCTTCGTTCGGATGCGAATAGCGAATACCGCGCATGTCGGTGACCACGGTCAGCAGCAGGTCGTTGCGTTTTGTAACGCCCTGGGCGATGGGCTGGATGATATCGGCCTGCGGCGGTTGCATCAGGCCACGCTGGATCTCCGGGCTGTTCGCCAGCGTACGGGCAATACCCAGCGCCGTATCTTTGACGTCATCGCGGGTTGCCCGGGTGATCTGCACTGAATAGAGCGCAAAGACCAGCAGCAGCACAGAGGCGATGATCGCGCACACCATCAACGTGACCAGCGTGTTCAGTTTCATGGGGCGCTTGCGCGTCTGGGGAAAGGGCTGCAAATCGCTCATCAACACTCCGCGATGAAGAAGAAAGGGGTAATTATCGCCGATGACGCGCTTTTCTTAAAGCTGTGTAAAAGCATGCATTTGCTCCGCTTTTCGTGACCCTCCTCGCATGTCATCCATATAAAACACTTTATAGTGTGTGGGTACTCATAATAAGGAGGCTGTTTATGAGCATTATGCTTACCGGTTCGGTCAAGGAAAGACGGCACGCCAGCACGATGAATATCGATAGATTGTCCACGCTGGACATGCTGAAAGTCATTCACCAGGATGATGCACTTATCTCCGCTGCAATCACCCCTTTTTTACCCATTATTGCCCGTGTGGTGGATAACGCCGCCGCGACCCTGAGCCACGGGGGGCGTCTGGTTATGGTTGGCGCGGGGCCGTCCGGCTGTGTGGCGAAACAGGCGGCGGATGAGTATGCCCCGGGTAAAACCCCGGTGATTGCCATCACGGCGGACGACGATGCGACAAGCTACGAGCGCGGCGTTGCCGACCTGCAGGCGATTAACTTTGGCGAGCACGATATGATGCTGGCGGTCACCGTAAGCGGAAAAACGCCGTGGGTCTGGGGTGCCATGCGGCATGCGTGGTCGCTCGGTTCACCGGTGGCGGTGATTACCGATAATGCGCAAAGCGAAGCGGCGCAGCTGGCAAGTATGGTGATTGCGCCAGAGCTGGGCCCGGATGTGGTTGCCGGGTATCTGAACACCAAAGCGGCCATCGCGCAGAAAATGATCCTCTCTATGGTGACCACCGGCCTGGCCGTCCGCACCGGGCGGGTTTACAGCAACCTGCGCGTGGATCTGGAGGCGAGCAGCACCCAGTGGGCTGAACGGCAAATCGCGATAGTGATGGAAGCGGGGGGATGCACCCGAGCGGTAGCAAAAGCCGCGCTGGAGAGCTGTAACCATAACTGCAAAACGGCGGTGCTGATGGTGCTGACCGGGCTGGATGCCTGGAAAGCGCATGAGTTGCTTGCGCAGAATAACGGGTTTATTCGGGTGGCGTTGCAGGAAGCGCCGTAATAGAGAGCGCAGGAATAAAAAAAGGCCGCGATTGCGGCCTTTGGTGTTTTGGGGGATTAGAACTGGTAAACAATACCCATCGCGAACTGATCGTCAGTTGCGTTGCCAGTGATGGCACCGTCTTCTTCGTCCAGCAGGTTAAATTTATAGGCAGTATAAACGTTCATGTTTTTATTGAAGTAGTACCAGGTACCCACTTCAATATAATTTACGCGGTCAGCGTCAACGCCTTTATCCGTCATTCCGCAGCTAATTCCAGAATTTAAATAGCGTGATCTGGCGATCAGT
>NZ_JACASJ010000072.1:0-26481 GCF_013391025.1 Enterobacter sp. SECR19-1250
ACAACCCGCTACGGGGGAGACTTACCCGAAATCTGATTTATTCAACAAAGCCCCTTTTGGGCTTCACGCTTTGTGCAATGACAGGCTTGTTTTATTGGGTACAGCGTAGCGGCGAACTCCAGCCCTGGCATACTTTTGTCCCTAATGAATTACGCGAACACGAGATCGATCGGGCCGACTGGGATGACTATATCAATGCTGAAAACGCCCTCTTCATGGAGGTGCATAACAATGTCGTTATGAAGCAAACCGATCAGGATACAACGAGTTTAAATCGTTATAACCCGTCAAGCCCGGTATTTCCGGACACCCTTCCCACAGACTGGAATCGATCCTACATCATGCGCCCACAGGCGGAACCGAGAGGGGCTGTCGTGTTACTGCACGGACTTACGGACTCCCCTTACAGCCTGCAGCATATTGCCCGGCTCTATCAAAAAGAAGGGTTTGTCGCCATCGGGATCCGTCTACCTGCCCATGGTACCGTACCCGGGGCATTAACGGATGTAAAATGGCAGGACTGGCTGGCAGCAACGCGTCTTGCGGTGCGCGAGGCAACAAAAATGACCCATGCGGATGCGCCGCTGCATATTGTTGGCTTTTCCAATGGTGGGGCGCTGGCCATGAAATATGCCATCGATGCCCTTGATGATGAGAGCCTGAAGAAGCCACAACAAATTGTCCTGATTTCTCCCATGATAGGCATAAGCCGCTTTGCTCGGTTTTCGGGAATGGCCGAATGGACAGCCTTTCTCCCGGCCTTTTCTCGTGCGGCCTGGTTAGGTCTGGTACCAGAATTTAATCCTTTTAAATATAACTCTTTTCCCGTGAATGGTGCGCGGCAGGCTTATCTTCTGACTGAGACATTGAAACGGGATCTTACGCGGCGCAAGTCATCGGCTGGCTGGAAAGACCTTCCTCATGTGCTTACGTTTCAGTCCGTTCTTGATTCCACAGTCAGTACCCGGGCAGTGCTGGACGTGCTCCATCAAAATCTACCGGATAACGGTAGCGAACTGGTGTTGTTTGATATTAATCGTGCGGTCAATTTTCGTGCACTGTTTCGCCACTCTTCGGATCGCGCGCTATCACACTTACTGGCAACACCACAGCGTACTTACACGACGACTATCGTCAAAAATGCCTCTTCAGAGAGTATGAACATGGTCGCTTCGACGCACTTAGCACACTCAACAACAGCAGACGTGCAGCCCCTTAATGTGCGCTATCCGAGAGATGTTTTTTCTCTATCTCATGTCGCCCTCCCGTTTCCTGTCCATGACTCTTTATATGGAAGTGAACCCTATGAACCGAATCACTATGGTCTGAGTCTGGGTGTTTTACGCGTCAGAGGGGAGCGTGCGGTATTGCTGGCAGATATGGACTCCTTAATGCGTATCACCTCGAATCCGTTCTACCCCTATCTGATTGAAAGGATTGCTGGCGTCATAAGATAATGGAAGAGGCGTTTTTTAACGTCAGCTCATCGTTGGGGATAGATGAAATAAAAGACAACCGGCGCCAGAGTATAACATCCGTTATTCTTCGCCTCTTTCACCACTATCCCCATTGAATCGCTGGCTGCCGGTTAATTTGTCACTCCGGCAGCAGCCCCACAAAACTGCGTTTTTTGCGCGGCTCCGACATCAGCTCCTCGAGCTTATCCACGCAGGCCAGGTAGTGGGGCGTTTTTTTATGCGCCAGCACCGCCTCTTCGTCTTTATAGGCCTCGTAGATAAAGAACCGGGTTTTCACCCGGGGATCCTGCAACACGTCAAAACGCAGGTTTCCCGGCTCCTGAATCGCGCCCTCGTGGTTGGCGCGAAACACCTCCAGAAACTCGTCCACCCGCTCGGGTTTGATGTTGATCTCCACTAACGTCACGTTCATTCTGCTTCTCCCTGTTTCTCTTCCTGCCAGAACTGGAACGCCTCCCGGGCGCTCAAGTTCTCGTGAACCACTTTCTTCACCGCCTTCAGCATGGCGAGCGGAGCGCTGGACTGAAAGATGTTGCGCCCCATGTCCACGCCGGAGGCTCCCTGGTCAATCGCGCGCCAGCACATCTCCAGTGCCTCGTGCTCCGGCAGTTTTTTCCCCCCGGCGATGACGATCGGCACCGGGCAGCTGGCGGTCACTTTTTCGAATCCTTCATCCACATAGTAGGTTTTGACAAACTGCGCCCCCATTTCGGCGGCAATACGGCTGGCGAGCGAGAAGTAACGCGCATCGCGCGCCATCTCCTTGCCGACGCCCGTCACCGCCAGCACGGGCATCCCGTAGCGTGCCCCCGCATCCACCAGCTTGATGATGTTGTTGATTGACTGATGCTCGAATTCACTGCCAATGTACACCTGCGCCGCCACCGCACAGACGTTCAGGCGCAGCGCGTCTTCCATTGCCACTGCCACGCACTCGTTCGACAGTTCGCCCAGAATTGAGTTACCGCCGGAGGCGCGCAGGACCACCGGTTTATTGGTGGCGGCCGGTACGGTGCTGCGCAAAATACCACGGGTACACATCAACACGTCGGTTTCGGCGAACAGCGGCGCGATAGAGAGATCGATACGCTCAAGACCGGTGGTCGGCCCCTGGAAGTAACCGTGGTCAAAGGCCAGCATCACCGTGCGGTTGCTTTTTGGGTTGAAGATGCGCGAAAGCCGGGACTGCATGCCCCAGTCCAGCGAGCCACAGCCCTTCAGGGTAAACGGTACATTTTGCTGCGGTGTACCGATGCCAAAATCCTTACCGTCTTTGATGTCGTCTAAATCAGCCATTTGCTCCCCCGTCAGAAATCGTATTTGTTGATGTTCTCTTTGGTGAACACCACGCGCTCTGGCAGCAGCACGATGCCGTTGCCTTTTGCTTCATACTGGTAGCCCTGGACGCTGTTCGGCTCGACCTTCAGCGTACCGATATCTTTTACCTCCACGCTGTCGCCGACGTTAAGATCGCCTTTTTTCAACAAACGATCGGCGACATTGACCGCAATTTTGCCCTGCTGCACCACATCCCACAGACCGAAGGCTTTAACCGTGCCGCGCTCGACGTACGGACGCATGACGTTAGGCGTACTGAATCCGACAATCGCCACCCCTTCCCGCTTCAGGTTTTCCGCCGCCTGCGCCGCGGCAGGCAGAGCGTTGGCATCCGGGGCGATGATCGCATCCAGATCCGGGTACGCTTTTAAGATCCCTTCGGCGGTTTGCAGGGATTTGGTGGCGTCGTTATAGCCAAACTGGGTGGTCACAATCTGCCACTGGGGATGATCTTTTTCGATTTTGGCCTTCGCCTCTTTCACCCACTGGTTCTGGTCGGTGACGGTCGGGCTAGAGTAGAAGAACGCCACTTTGGCATTCGGTTTTGTCACCTGCTTCCCGGCCATCTCCACCAGCAGGCCACCGAGCTGCTCCGGGGTACCCTGGTTGATATAAATGCTGCGGCACTCCGGTTTGGTGTCGGAATCCCAGGTCAGCACTTTGACGCCGCGCTGCATGGCGCGCTTCAGCGCCGGGCAGAGGCCATCCGGCGACACGGCGGAGACGATAATGGCGTTATAGCCCTGGTTGACGAAATTATTGATGAGCTGCACCTGGCCGGAGACGCTCGGCTCGGTTGGGCCGTCGTAGGTGACGTCCACGCCGAGGTCTTTCCCCGCCTCTTTTGCGCCGTTGCCGCCGCTGGTGAAGAAGCCCACCCCCACCAGCTTCGGGATAAAGGCGATGCGGTCCGCCGCCTGCGCCGAGGCGAAGCTGAGGGCCATTGCCAGGACTATCAGTTTTGTTTTCATCTTACGCTCCGGATAGTTTTCTAAAGAGAGAACGCACCCATTCACGGTGCAGACTCAGCGAACGTCCCATCACCACCACAACCAACAGCGCCCCTGACAGCGCGCTCGACACCTGGTTGGGGATGCCGATCATCTGTAACCCCTGCTGCAGGTACCCCACCAGCAGCGCTGCCAGTGCCGTACCGATAACCGAACCTGACCCGCCATAAATATTCGCCCCGCCGAGTACGGCAGCGGTGAGGGCAGGCATCAGCAGATCGCGCCCCAGATCCGAGCGCGCGGAACCGAAATAGGAGACCATCACCAGGGCGGCAATGGCCGAGGCGACGCCCACCAGGCCATACAGCGCGTAGGGCATGCCGTTAACCGACAGCGCCGCATAGCGCGCGGCGCGCGGGTTCTGGCCGATTAAGAACAGATGCCGCCCAAAGCGTCCGCGGTGGGTAATCAGCCAGAAGAAGAGCGTAATGAGCGCAAACAGCACCAGCGGAATGGGCAGACCTGACACGGTCAGGTTAGCGAACGCGGTAAAGCTGTCCGGGAAGCCGCCGATGCCCTCATAGCCCGTCGCGCCCGCCATGCCGGAGAGCAGCAGCGCCCCGCCGCCGTAGAGGTAGAGCGTGCCGAGAGTGATAACTAAAGGGCTGATACCCGTGTAGTGGATCAGCGCCGCATTCACCAGCCCGCACAGCAGGCCCAGCAGCAGCGTCAGAGGAATGGCGACCGCCATCGGCCAGCCCGATTGCATCATCACCCCCAGCGCAATGGCGCACAGGCCAATGGTTGAACCGAGGGAGATATCGATCCCGCCGCTGATAATCACCAGCGTCAGCGGCAGCGCCACAATGCCGATGCAGATAAAATCGCTGGTGCTGAACAGCAGCATGTTGATGTCGAGCATCCGCGGGTTGATGGCGCCAAAGAGCAGGATCTCCAGCACCAGTAAGATCAGCAGCGCGCTTTCCCAGTTAAGCTTCATTTACGCCACCTCTTTTTTGCGTTTGGGAAATGGGGTGACGTGCTTTCCCCCTCTGTTACCCGGCTGGAAGCGACCGTATTTCAGTGCCCGCTGATGACGCGCCAGCGCCTGACGCAGACGCCCGTCGAGCACCAGCACGCCCAGCAGCACCAGCCCGGCGATAAAGTCATTCCACCACGCAGGGAGCTTAAACAGCACCAGTACGGTGTCGATTTGCGTCAGGAAAAAGGCCCCAAGCAGTGCGCCAATCAGCGTGCCCGTCCCGCCCAGCAGCGAAATGCCGCCGAGCACGCAGGCGGCGATGGCTTTCATCTCCAGCCCGCTCCCGGTCTGGTTTGGCACAAAGCCAATCTGCGCGGCAAAGACAATCCCGGCGCAGGCCGCCAGCATGCCGTTGAGAGTAAAGGCGATCATCCGCGTGCGGTTAACCGCCACGCCCAGCTGGCGCGCGGCGGCAAGGTTATCGCCCACGGCATAGAAATCGCGTCCAAACGCGGTACGCGAGAGCGTCCACGCGCCGATGGCGGCCAAAAACAGCACCACCATGCCGAGCGGCGAAATGCCCACGGCTACAGGTTCAGAAAGGGATTTCAGCCCCGGCGGTAACCCTTCAATCCACTTTCCACCGGTCCAGAGCAGCATCGCCCCGCGATACAGCCCCAGCGTGCCGAGGGTGGCGACAATCGCCGGGATGCGCAGCGCCACCACCAGCAACCCGTTGAACGCCCCTGCCAGCGCGCCGACAGACAGCGCGAACAGCATCGATACCGGCAGGCTGTAGCCATTGTTCAGCGCCACGCCGACGGCGATGGCGGAGAGTCCCACGGTGGAGCCCACGGAGACGTCAATATTGCGGGTCAGCATCACCAGCGCGGCGCCAAGCGCCAGCAGGATCAGGATTTGCGCGCTGGCGAAGATCATCCCCAGCGTCTGAAGGCTCAGGTACGCCGGATTAAGCGCCACCAGCACGGCAAACAGCGCCAGAATGGCGAGAAACGCGCTCAGCTCGCGGTTTTTCAGTAACGTCTTCATGATTGTCCTCCGAACGCCAGCGCCATCATCCGATCGAGGCTGACGGCATGGCGCGGCAACTCGCCGCTGAGCACGCCCTGGTGCATGACCAGCACGCGATCGGCAAGGCCAGGAAACTCATCGAGATCGCTTGAGATCATCAGCACTGCCACGTTCTGCGCGGCCACGCTTTTGATGAGCTGGTAGATATCGGCACGTGCCGACACGTCCACGCCGCGCGTCGGTTCATCGACGATCAGCAGTAACGGGTTGGCTTCCAGACAGCGGGCCAGCAGCACTTTCTGCTGATTCCCGCCGGAGAGGGTGCGCACGGTTTGATCCGCATGGTTGAGTTTGATCCCCAGCGCGCGGTGGTAACGCTCCACCACCGCGGACTCCCGCTTGCGCTGCTGCCAGAGAGACGGCTCGTTCAGCGCCACGGTGTTCCAGCGGATGGGTGCATCCAGGAACAGGCCGGACACCTGCCTGTCTTCCGGCAGATAAACCAGGCCTTTGTCCAGCCGGGCGCCCACGCTCTCGTGAGTGATCTCCTGATTCTCCAGCCAGACCCGTCCGCCACGCACCGGACGCAGGCCGTAGAGCGTCTCGGCAAATTCGGTGCGCCCGGATCCGACCAGCCCGGCCAGACCGACGATCTCGCCTGCGTAGATCTCAAGCGAGAGATCGATAAACCCCTCCCCGGTAAGATCGTCCACGCGCAATACCGGAAAATCCTGCGGCTGGGTGCGACGGTTTCCCGGCAGCGCCAGCCACAGTTTTTGCGCATCGCTTAAGCCTTTCTCCCGGCTCACCGGCGTCATGGCGGCAATCAGCGCGTTATCGTCGAACTGCGCGGTTTCCCCGCTGAGCACTACGGCACCGTCGCGCATCACCGAGACGTGGCTTGCCAGCTGGCGGATCTCCGGCAATTTATGCGAGATAAAGACGATACCGACGCCCAGATCCTGCAGGGCGCGGATCTGGCGAAACAGACGTTCGGTTTCACCCGGCGTAAGGGAGGCAGTGGGCTCATCGAGGATCAGGATCGTTGCGTTACGCATCAGACCGCGCAGGATCTCCACCATCTGCTGATCCGCCACTTCCAGCGTGCTGGCGGTGGCATCGAGATTTAGCTGGCACTGCAGCTGCTGCAGCTTCTCCGTCAGCCGATTCTCTCTTTCCCGTTCACGCGGCAGGCGGAAAAGGATGTTTTCCCGCACCGTCAGATTGGGGAACAGGAGCGGTTCCTGGGGCACCAGATAGATACCTAACTTATGGGCCTGCACGGGCGTGAGCCGCGCATATGAATGACCTGCTACGGAAAGTTCACCGCTGTCCGGCGTCTCCACCCCGGCGATGATCTTCATCAGCGTCGATTTACCCGCGCCGTTCCCGCCCATCAGCGCATGCACCTGGCCCGCAAGCAGCGTGAAATCAATGCCTTTCAAAACCGGCACCCCGGAAAACTGCTTGCAGATGGCTCGTGCTTCGATAAGTGGGGTCATCATCGCTCCGCTATTGAACAAATGATTTTTAGATTTAATAATGTTCAAAAGCGTAGACGGTGAACTATATTTACAACCGTGCAGGGATCACAGTTTTATCGATTAAGATCCATCTGAGAAAGAAACTATCTAAATGATCCGTTTTGCCGCGTGGCTCACACTTTCGACCTGCGCCGTCACGAACATATGATCTAAATTTTTATAAGAGTTCAATTATGAGCGATAAACGCACTGCGGAAGAAGGTCGGTTTGCCGGGCTGGCACTGGCGGAAGAGGAGCTGGTTGCCCGCGTGGCCTGGTGTTACTACCACGACGGATTGACGCAAAACGACATTGGCGAACGGCTCGGCCTGCCGCGCCTGAAGATCTCTCGCCTGCTGGAGAAAGGTCGCCAGTCAGGGGTGATCCGCGTGCAGATCAACTCCCGCTATGAGGGCTGTCTGGCACTGGAAACCGAACTGCAGCAGCGCTTTGGGCTAAAGCTGGTGCGCGTACTGCCAGCACTGAATACCCCGCCAATGAACGTGCGGTTAGGCATTGGTGCCGCGCAGTCGTTAATGGGCGTGCTGGAACCCGGCCAGCTGTTAGCGGTGGGATTTGGTGAAACCACCATGAGCAGCCTGCAACATTTAAGCGGCTTTATCAGCTCGCAGCAGATCCGCCTGGTGACGCTCTCCGGCGGCGTGGGGCCCTATATGACCGGTATCGGCCAGCTGGACGCGGCATGCAGCGTCAGCATGATCCCCGCCCCGCTTCGCGTCTCCTCCGCCGAGGTGGCCGGGATCTTAAAACGTGAAACCAGCGTGCGGGACGTGATCCTCGCCGCAACGGCCGCCGACGTGGCGGTGGTCGGGATTGGGTCCGTGAACCAGCGTCGTGATGCAACGATATTGCGCTCAGGCTACATCAGCGAAGGTGAACAGCTGATGTATGCCCGTAAAGGGGCGGTCGGCGACATTCTCGGTTATTTCCTCACTGCCGAAGGAGAGTGCGTTGAGGAGCTGGAGATCCATAAAGAACTGCTGGGCGTCACGCTTGATGAACTGGCGCAGTTGCCTACCATCGTCGGCGTGGCTGGCGGTGTTGAGAAAGCCGATGCGATTTACGCCGCACTGAAAGGTCGCCGTATCAATGGCCTGGTGACGGAAGAGACAACAGCCCGCGCGGTGCTGGCCCTGACGTAACGGGGTAAGCCCTGCGCTAACAACGAGGCAAACTCATGAGTTACCTTTTAGCGTTAGATGCAGGGACAGGCAGCGTGCGTGCCGTTATTTTCGATCTGCTGGGCAACCAGGTTGCCGTGGGTCAGGCCGAGTGGCAGCACCTGAGCGTGGAAAATGTGCCGGGCTCGATGGAGTTCGACCTCAATACCAACTGGCGGCTCACCTGCCAGTGCATCCACCAGGCGCTGGATCGCGCGCACCTGAGCGCGGCGGATATCCAGTCCGTCGCCTGCTGCTCCATGCGCGAAGGGATTGTTCTGTATGACCGCAACGGTGAGGCCATCTGGGCCTGCGCCAACGTCGACGCCCGCGCCAGCCGCGAGGTGGCCGAACTCAAAGAGATCCACGACAACCAGTTTGAATCCGAAGTGTACGACGTTTCCGGCCAGACCCTGGCCCTGAGCGCCATGCCGCGTCTGCTGTGGCTGGCGCACCATCGCCCGGATATCTATCGCAAGGCTGCCACTATTACCATGATCAGCGACTGGCTGGCGGCGAAGCTCTCCGGCGAGCTGGCGGTCGATCCATCAAATGCGGGCACTACGGGGATGCTGGATCTCTTCTCCCGCGACTGGCGGCCAGCACTGCTGGATATGGCCGGGCTGCGCGCCGATATCCTATCTCCGGTGAAAGAGACCGGCACCGTGCTGGGCGCTATCACTAAAGAGGCCGCGCAGCAGAGCGGCCTGCGTGAAGGCACCCCTGTGGTGATGGGCGGAGGCGACGTGCAGCTGGGCTGTCTGGGGCTGGGCGTGGTCCGCGCCGGGCAAACGGCGGTGCTGGGTGGTACCTTCTGGCAGCAGGTGGTCAATCTGCCGCAGGTGCGCACCGATCCTGAGATGAATATTCGCGTGAACCCACACGTTATCCCCGGTATGGCGCAGGCGGAGTCGATCAGCTTCTTCACCGGCCTGACCATGCGCTGGTTCCGCGACGCCTTCTGCGCGGAAGAGAAGCTGATCGCCGAACGTATGGGGATGGACACCTATTCCCTGCTCGAAGAGATGGCCAGCCGGGTGCCCGCGGGTTCGCATGGCGTGATGCCCATCTTCTCCGACGCGATGCATTTTAAGCAGTGGTACCACGCCGCCCCGTCGTTTATTAACCTCTCCATCGACCCGGAAAAGTGCAACAAAGCGACGCTGTTCCGCGCATTGGAAGAGAACGCGGCGATTGTCTCGGCCTGCAACCTGGCGCAAATCTCACGTTTCTCCGGCGTTAACTTCGAGAGCCTGGTGTTTGCCGGAGGCGGTTCGAAGGGGGCGCTATGGAGCCAGATTTTAAGTGACGTCACCGGTTTGCCGGTGCACGTACCGGAAGTGAAAGAGGCGACGGCGCTGGGTTGCGCCATTGCCGCCGGAGCCGGGGCCGGACTGTTTGCGGATATGGCCACCACCGGCGAGCGGCTGGTGAAATGGAGCCGCGAGTTTACCCCGAACCCGCAGCACCGGGCGCTGTACGATGGCATGATGCAGAAGTGGCAGGCGGTGTACGCCGACCAGCTCGGGCTGGTGGACAGCGGGCTGACGACGTCGATGTGGCAGGCACCGGGGCTGGTGCGTTCCCCCTCACCCCGCCCCTCTCCCTAAGGGAGAGGGAGATTAAGTCCCCTCTCCCTGTGGGAGAGGGTTAGGGTGAGGGCATTATTTGAATCCCATCACAATCACTGCATTCCCCTTTTCCCTTTTACTTCGTGCTGGCTAAATTAGTAACTCATCCGACCACATAACAATAATTTTACACTGGAAGAGACTATGAGCCGCTACCCGTCGCTATTCGCCCCCCTCGATCTGGGGTTCACAACGCTCAAAAACCGCGTGTTGATGGGCTCAATGCACACCGGGCTGGAGGAGCATCCGGACGGGGCCGAGCGTCTGGCGGCCTTTTATGCCGAACGCGCGCGCCACGGGGTGGCGCTGATCGTCACCGGGGGGGTGGCTCCCGCGCCATCAGGCGTGGGTATGGAAGGCGGAGCGGTGCTTAACGATGCGTCACAACTGCCGCACCATCGCATTGTGACCGATGCCGTTCACAGCGAAGGCGGTAAAATTGCCCTGCAAATCCTGCATACCGGGCGTTATAGCTATCAGCCCAATCTGGTGGCACCGTCGGCCATTCAGGCACCGATTAACCGCTTCAAGCCGCATGCCCTCAGCCACGATGAAGTGCTGGCGCTGATTGACGACTTCGCCCGATGTGCGGCGCTGGCGCGTGAAGCGGGCTATGACGGCGTCGAGGTGATGGGTTCCGAGGGCTATCTGATTAACGAATTCCTCGCCGCCCGCACTAACCAGCGTGACGACGAATGGGGCGGCGATTATGCGCGACGTATGCGCTTTGCCGTCGAAGTGGTACGCGCCGTGCGCGAACGTGCGGGCGCTGACTTTATTATCATCTTCCGCCTGTCGATGCTGGATCTGGTGGAAGGCGGCGGAACGTTTGACGAGACCGTCCAGCTGGCGCAGGCGATTGAAGCCGCCGGTGCCACCCTCATCAACACCGGGATTGGCTGGCACGAGGCGCGTATCCCGACTATCGCCACGCCGGTACCGCGCGCGGCATTCACGTGGGTTACGCGCAAGCTGAAAGGCAAAGTGTCTGTTCCGCTGGTGACCACTAACCGTATTAACGATCCGCAGGTGGCGGATGATGTCATCTCACGCGGCGATGCCGATATGGTGTCGATGGCGCGTCCGTTCCTGGCAGATGCAGAACTGCTTTCCAAAGCGCAAAGCGGGCGTGCGGATGAGATCAACACCTGCATCGGCTGTAATCAGGCCTGTCTGGATCAGATCTTCGTCGGGAAAGTGACCTCCTGCCTGGTTAACCCCCGCGCCTGCCATGAAACCAAAATGCCGGTGCTCCCGGTAGACAAATCAAAACGCCTGGCGGTTGTTGGGGCGGGCCCCGCGGGGCTGGCGTTTGCGGTAAATGCGGCGTCGCGCGGGCACAGCGTGACGCTGTTCGATGCCGCAGGCGAAATTGGCGGGCAGTTTAATATTGCCAAACAGATCCCCGGCAAAGAGGAGTTCTATGAAACGCTGCGCTACTACCGCCGGATGATCGAGCTAACGGGTGTGGATCTGCGGCTCAACCAGTGGGTAAGTGCGCCAGATCTGCTGGATTACGACGAGGTGATCCTGGCAAGCGGGATCGCCCCGCGCACGCCTGCGATCGAGGGTATCGATCATCCTAAGGTGCTGAGCTATCTCGACGTGCTGCGCGATAAAGCGCCGGTTGGGGAAAACGTGGCCATTATCGGCTGCGGTGGGATCGGCTTTGATACCGCCATGTATTTAAGCCAGCCGGGCGAGGCCACCAGCCAGAACATTGCCGAATTTTGCGTGGAATGGGGCATCGACACCAGCCTGAGCCAGTCCGGCGGCCTGCGTCCGGAAGGGCCACAGCTGCCGAAAAGCCCACGGCAGATCGTCATGCTGCAGCGCAAAGCAAGTAAGCCGGGTGAAGGACTGGGGAAAACAACCGGCTGGATCCACCGCGCCACCCTGCTTTCGCGCGGCGTGAAGATGATCCCGGCGGTGAGCTATCAGAAGATCGACGACGACGGCCTGCACGTCACGATCGGCGGTGAGCCACAGCTGCTGCGCGTGGATCATGTGATTTTATGTGCCGGGCAGGAGCCAAAGCGCGATCTGGCGGATCCGCTGCGTGAGGCGGGTAAAACGGTGCATTTGATCGGCGGATGCGACATGGCGATGGAGCTGGATGCGCGGCGGGCCATTGCGCAGGGCACCCAGCTTGCACTGGTTATTTAGCGACGACGTCCCAGCTTCACCGCTTTCAGCACCACGAACTTGTTGTTGGTGGCGATGGTGACGCAGTTACCGAAAATCTTCTTCAGCTTGTGGAAGTAGTCCAGGTGACGGTTCGCCACAATATACAGCTCGCCGTTGATTTTCAGGCAGCGGCGCGCATGGTGGAACATCTCCCACGCGACGTTATCCGTCAGGGCGTGCTTCTGGTGGAACGGTGGGTTGCAGAACACGGCGTTGAAGCGGAAAGGCTCTACGCCGGACAGCGCGTTATTGATCATAAACTCACAGCGATCCAGCGCCTCTGGCATGTTGGTTTCCACGTTCAGACGGCTCGAGGCTACCGCCATTGGCGATTCGTCGCTGAAGACCACGCTGGCTTGTGGGTTCTTTGCCAGCAGCGTCAGGCCAATCACGCCGTTACCGCAGCCGAGATCCACAATCTCCCCTTCCAGATTTTCCGGCAGATGTTCAATAAAGAAACGTGCGCCGATATCAAGGCCGGTACGTGAGAAGACGTTCGCATGGTTGTGGATGGTCCAGTCGGTGCCTTCCATCTTCCAGCTCAGCGTCTCTGGCGCGTCAGCCAGTTCCGGCGCGCTGAAGGTACAGTTGATCAGGCGCGCTTTTTTCCAGGCCAGCGTCGTGGTGGTCGGGCCCAGCACTTTCTCGAACAGCTCCAGCGTTGAGGTATGAATATCACGCGCCTTCGCGCCCGCGATGATGCGCGTCTCTGGCGTGACGACTTTCCGTAATGCACGCAGTTGCTGCTCCAGCAACGCCATGGTTTTTGGCACTTTGATCAGCACCACGCCCGGCGCCTGCGGGTAGTCTGCGGTGCTGTCGAGGAACTTCACGCTGGATTCATCGAGATCGTTGTGACGCAGGTTTTCACGCGTCGCCAGCTCGCTTAAGTATGAATCGCCAATGCTGTAAGGCGTGTGCGCCGCCAGGGCGCAGCCCAGCGCTCCGAAGGCATCATTCAGGATCAGAACCGGGCCGCGAATTTCAGTGTCATCCAACTGTTGCAGCAGATATTCATCCGCCGCTTCCCACGCCTGAAGCGGGTTAACGTCGTCCGTCTCCGGGAAACGTTTAAGGTTGAGTGAACGGAAACCGTTGTCTAAGTGGCTCATCGGCCCTCCTGAATGGTAAAATTTCGGCGTTATCCCTGAAAAGGGTGCGTGAGTATACCCGTTTTCAACTTATTTTGGGGTTTTGATGAACCAGCTGACTTATCTCCAGGGCTACCCGGAGCATTTGCTCTCCCAGGTACGCACGTTAATTGCCGAGCAAAAACTGGGGGCGGTGCTGGAAAAACGTTATCCCGGCACGCACGATGTCGCGACCGATAAGGCCCTCTGGCAGTATACGCAGGATCTCAAAAACCGGTATCTGAAGAGTGCCCCACCCATCAATAAAGTGATGTACGACAACAAGATCCACGTGCTGAAAAACGCGCTCGGCCTGCATACGGCCATTTCACGCGTACAGGGCGGTAAGCTAAAAGCAAAAGCCGAGATCCGCGTCGCCACCGTCTTTCGCAACGCACCGGAAGCCTTTCTGCGGATGATCGTGGTGCACGAGCTGGCGCACCTGAAGGAAAAAGAGCATGACAAGGCGTTCTATTCCCTGTGCTGCCATATGGAGCCACAGTACCATCAGCTGGAGTTTGATACCCGTTTGTGGCTTACGCATTTATCGTTAAAGAGTAATGCGCAGTAGCGCACTGGTTTTGCAACAATCACGTGCTACAGTGGCTAAAGGTTCCCCGCTATGGAGTACGTAAACGTTTATGATACGTTTCGCAGTCATTGGTACGAACTGGATCACGCGCCAGTTCGTCGACGCCGCCCACGAAACCGGCAAACTTAAGCTCACCGCCGTCTATTCCCGCAGCCTTGAACAGGCGCAGGCCTTCGCGAACGATTATCTGGTTGAACATCTGTTCACCTCGCTTGATGAGATGGCGCAAAGCGACGCCATTGACGCGGTCTATATCGCCAGCCCGAACGCCCTGCACTTCCCGCAAACCCGGCTCTTCCTCAGCCATAAAAAGCATGTCATTTGCGAGAAGCCGTTGGCCTCGAATATCGAGGAAGTGGAAGCCGCCATTCAGTGCGCCCGCGACAACCAGGTGGTGCTGTTCGAAGCGTTCAAAACCGCCAGCCTGCCGAACTTCCTGCTGCTACAGCAGTCTTTGCCGAAGGTGGGCAAAGTGCGCAAAGCCTTTATTAACTACTGTCAGTACTCGTCGCGCTACCAGCGTTATCTGGACGGCGAGAACCCGAACACCTTTAATCCGGCCTTCTCCAACGGCTCGATTATGGACATCGGTTTCTATTGCCTGGCCTCTGCGGTTGCCCTGTGGGGCGAGCCGCACGGCGTAACGGCCACTGCCAGCCTGCTGGAGAGCGGCGTGGATGCGCACGGTGTCGTGGTGCTGGATTACGGTGATTTCAGCGTCACGCTGCAGCACTCCAAAGTGAGTGACTCCGTCCTGCCAAGCGAAATTCAGGGTGAAAACGGATCGCTGGTTATCGAGAAGATCTCCGAATGCCAGAAGCTGAGCTTTGTGCCGCGCGGCGGTAAAGCGCAGGAGCTGACGCAGCCTCAGCATATTAACACTATGCTCTATGAGGCAGAGGTCTTCGCCCGTCTGGTGGAAGACAACGAAGTGAATCACCCGGGGCTTGCGATAAGCCGCACCACGGCGAAGCTGCAAACGGAAATCCGTCGCCAGACCGGCGTGGTTTTCCCGGCTGACGGCGTGAGCACAGAAGCTATCGCGTAAAGCTGTGTAATGAATGACTGAGGACCATTGACGAAACTGATGGTCTGACATATTTTGTTACGAGCAAAGGGGAGTAACTTCCTTGCCGGTGGATCGTCATTACGATGCGTGCAAAACCGCATCCGGTCGCCGGGCAACCTTCGTGGTTGTAAGTGAGACCTTGCCGGAAGGCGAGGTCTATGCATAAAAAGCTAACGGCTATCGTCTTCTGACCATGGCCGTTTTTGTTTTTTATGTGTAAGGAAAATAGTATGCATTCTGTCGGCACTCCAATGTTGTGGGGCGGATTCGCGGTTGTCGTGCTCATCATGCTGGCAATCGACCTCTTTTTGCAGGGCCGTCGCGGCGAGCACGGTATGAGCGTCAAGCAAGCCGCCGTCTGGTCGCTGGTGTGGGTATCCCTCTCACTCCTTTTCTGCGCCGCCTTCTGGTGGTATCTGGCCTCGACCGAAGGCCGTGCGGTGGCTGATCCTCAGGCGCTCGCCTTCCTCACCGGTTATCTGATTGAAAAAGCGCTGGCGGTTGATAACGTCTTCGTCTGGCTGATGCTGTTCAGCTACTTTGCCGTGCCTGCTGCCCTGCAGCGTCGCGTGCTGGTTTACGGCGTGCTGGGGGCAATCGTCCTGCGTACCATCATGATCTTCGCCGGTAGCTGGCTGATAACCCAGTTCGAATGGCTGCTGTACGTCTTTGGCGCGTTCCTGCTGTTCACTGGGGTTAAAATGGCGCTGGCGAAAGAAGACGAAACCGGTATTGGTGATAAGCCGCTGGTGAAGTGGATCCGTGGTCATCTGCGCATGACGGACAAAATCGAGAGCGAGCATTTCTTTGTCCGCAAGAATGGCCTGCTGTTCGCCACCCCGCTGCTGCTGGTGCTGATTCTGGTGGAGCTGAGCGATGTGATCTTCGCCGTGGACAGTATCCCGGCTATCTTCGCCGTCACTACCGACCCGTTCATTGTGCTGACCTCTAACCTGTTCGCTATTCTCGGTCTGCGTGCGATGTACTTCCTGCTGGCAGGCGCGGCTGAGCGCTTCTCAATGCTGAAGTACGGTCTGTCGGTGATCCTGGTGTTTATCGGTATCAAGATGCTGATTGTCGATTTCTACCATATCCCGATTGCCATCTCGCTCGGCGTGGTGTTTGGCATTCTGCTGGTAACGCTGATTATCAATACCTGGGTTAACCGCCAGCACGATAAAAAGCAGCAGGCGTAGTGCGTTTTGCCGGGTGGCGCAGCGCCACCCGGCACTTTCGTTAATCAATAGTTAAAAAACATGACGCAACACGTAAAATCCAGCATTTTACTCTTCCGCCTTTCCTCGCTTTCCCTGATACTCAACCAGGCAAACAAATACTTACATCCGGACATAAATGTGCCTTAGAGCACAGCCAGGATGGAACGCAATTTCACTCAGGAATAACGTATGAGCACACAATCACGCGGTCTGTTCGCGCGCCTGGCGCAGGGGAGCCTTGTAAAACAAATTCTGGTCGGGTTGGTACTGGGTATTCTGCTGGCTATGGTGTCAAAACCTGCAGCAGAAGCCACGGGACTGCTTGGAACCCTTTTCGTTGGCGCACTGAAAGCCGTGGCACCGGTACTGGTTCTGATGCTGGTCATGGCGTCGATTGCCAACCACCAACACGGACAAAAAACCAACATTCGGCCGATCCTGTTCCTGTATCTTCTGGGCACCTTCTCCGCTGCCTTAACCGCCGTGGTATTTAGCTTCCTGTTCCCGTCTACGCTGCACCTGACCAGCGCGGCCGGTGATGTCACGCCGCCATCCGGGATTGTGGAAGTGCTGCGTGGCCTGCTGATGAGCATGGTCTCTAACCCAATCACGGCGCTGATGAACGCAAACTACATTGGCATCCTGGTCTGGGCGATTGGGCTGGGCTTCGCGCTGCGTCATGGTAATGAGACCACGAAAAACCTGGTTAACGATGTCTCGAACGCCGTGACCTTCATGGTGAAAATCGTTATTCGCTTCGCCCCAATCGGTATTTTTGGTCTGGTCTCCTCTACGCTGGCAACCACCGGTTTTGACGCGCTGTGGGGCTACGCACAGCTGCTGATGGTCCTGGTTGGCTGCATGCTGCTGGTGGCGCTGGTAGTTAACCCCCTGCTGGTGTTCTGGCAGATCCGCCGCAATCCGTATCCACTGGTAATGACCTGTCTGCGCGAGAGCGGCGTGTACGCCTTCTTTACCCGCAGCTCTGCAGCTAACATTCCGGTTAACATGGCGCTGGCGGAAAAACTGAATCTGGATCGTGATACTTACTCCGTGTCTATCCCGCTGGGTGCTACCGTGAACATGGCGGGCGCGGCGATCACCGTCACCGTGCTGACCCTGGCGGCTGTGCATACGCTGGGTATCGCGGTAGATCTGCCTACGGCGCTGCTGCTGAGCGTGGTGGCCTCGCTGTGTGCCTGTGGCGCATCCGGCGTGGCGGGCGGCTCTCTGCTGTTGATCCCGCTGGCGTGCAATATGTTTGGTATCCCGAACGAAATTGCCATGCAGGTGGTCGCAGTCGGTTTCATTATCGGCGTGCTGCAGGATTCCTGTGAGACGGCGCTGAACTCTTCTACCGACGTGCTGTTCACCGCTGCGGCCTGTCAGGCGGAAGATGCGCGTTTAGCGAAGAACGCTCTGCGAGGTTAACAGCAAAACGGCAACCCTGAGGTTGCCGTTTTAGTGTTTGTCCCCTCTCCCGTGGGAGAGGGTCAGGGTGAGGGCACCAGCCCGCACCCAACTTACAACGTCACCCCACTCTTAAAGATCGCCAGCTCGCGGAAGTCGTTTTTCTCGTTGCAGGTCTGCTTGCCGTTGGCAAATTCCACAATACTGTCCACAAACTCCGTCAGCAATTCAGGCATTGCTTTGCCGTGAATGAGCTGACCGGCATCAAAGTCGATCCAGTGCTTTTTCTTCGCCGCCAGTTCACTGTTGGTGGCAATTTTGACCGTCGGGACAAACCCGCCATACGGCGTACCGCGGCCGGTGCTGAACAACACCATGTGGCAGCCGGCACCGGCCAGCGCGCTGGTGGCAACCGCATCGTTCCCCGGGGCGCTCAGCAGGTTCAGTCCGTGGGTTTTCAGGCGTTCGCCGTAGCGCAGGACATCCACAACCTGGCTGGCGCCCGCTTTCTGGGTACAACCCAGAGACTTCTCTTCAAGCGTGGTGATCCCACCCGCTTTGTTACCCGGCGACGGGTTCTCATAAATCGGCTGGTTGTGAGCGATGAAGTACTGTTTGAAATCATTCACCATGGTGACCGTTTTCTCAAACGTCGCTTCATCACGGCAGTGACTCATCAGGATACGCTCGGCACCGAACATCTCCGGCACTTCCGTCAGCACCGTCGTTCCCCCGTTGGCGATCACATAGTCCGAGAAGCGGCCCAGCATCGGGTTCGCGGTGATCCCGGAAAGACCGTCCGAGCCACCACACTCCAGCCCAAACTTAAGCTCGCTCAGCTTGCCCGGCTCACGTTTATCGTGGCGCATCGCCTCATACAGCTGGTGCAGTTGCTCAACGCCCACTTCCACTTCATCATCCTGATGCTGACACACCATAAAGTGCACGCGCTCAGGGTCAAACTCGCCCAGCGTCTCCCGGAAGGCATCCACCTGGTTGTTCTCGCAGCCCAGGCCAATCACCAGCACCGCCCCCGCGTTCGGATGACGCACCATGTTTTGCAGCATGGTACGGGTGTTGATGTGATCGTCACCCAGCTGTGAACAGCCGTAGGTGTGGCTGAACAGGTGCACGCCGTCAATGCCTTCGGCATCGTGAGTCTCTTTCAGGAAACGCGTCTGGATTTGACGCGCGATCCCGTTCACGCAACCGACTGTCGGGAGGATCCAGAGTTCGTTGCGGATCCCTACCTCACCGTTGGCACGGCGGTAGATCTGCACCTCACGATCCGCCGCCTGCTCCTCTGGCGCATGGAAATCAGGTTGATAGCTGTACTCGTCCAGATCGCTCAGATTGGTGCGGGTATTGTGGGAATGAATGTATTCACCCGGCGCAATATCCGCCAGCGCATGGCCAATCGGTAAACCGTACTTCACCACGTTCTCCCCTTTCATAATGGGGATCAGGGCAAACTTATGTCCACGTCCAATGGCCTGGCGCAACGTGACCGATTGATTACCGAAAGTGACCTCTGTTCCTTCGGTCAGATCTGCCAGCGCGACGCCGACGTTATCCAGCGAATGGATTTTGATGTAGTGCATATCAACCTCAAACGGGCTTAGTTCAGTTCAATGGCGAAGTAGTCACGCGCATTGTTAAAGCAGATGTTTCTCACCATCTCGCCGAGCAGCTGGATATCCGCCGGTGCTTCGCCCGCGTGCACCCAGCGGCCAATCATCTGGCACAGAATGCGGCGGAAGTATTCGTGGCGGGTGTAGGAGAGGAAACTGCGGCTATCGGTCAGCATGCCGACAAAGCGGCTTAACAGACCCAACTGCGCCAGTTGCGTCATCTGACGCTCCATGCCATCTTTCTGGTCATTGAACCACCAGCCGGAGCCGAACTGCATCTTGCCCGGCATCCCTTCCCCCTGGAAGTTGCCGATCATGGTGCCCAGCACTTCGTTATCGCGCGGGTTCAGGCAGTAGAGAATGGTTTTGGGCAGCAGGTTTTGCTCGTTCTGTTTGCTCAGCAGTTTAGAGAGCGCTTCGGCCAGCGGACGGTCGTTAATGGAGTCAAAGCCCACGTCCGCGCCCAGCAGTTTGAACTGACGCTGGTTGTTATTACGCAGCGCGCCAATGTGGTACTGCTGCACCCAGCCGCGACGGGCATATTCAGCGCCAAGGAAGACCAGTACCGCAGTTTTGAACTGGGCGACTTCATGCTCGCTCAGGGCTTCACCGGAGAGACGGCGCGCCAGAATGCTATCCAGCTCGGCTTCGTTAGATTCTGCAAACAGCACCACATCCAGGGCATGGTCAGAGACTTTACAGCCGTGTGCCGCAAAGTGATCCAGACGTTTGATCAGCGCGCTCTGCAGGTCCGCAAAACGACGGATGTCGGTGTCAGAAACCTCGCCCAGCTTCGCCATATAGTCGCTAAAGGTGTCGAGTTCGATGTTAAAGGCTTTATCCGGACGCCAGCTTGGCAGCACTTTGATATCAAACGCGGTGTCTTTTGCAATGACCGCGTGATGCTCAAGCGAGTCGATCGGGTCGTCGGTGGTGCCCACCATCTTCACGTTCATCTGCTTCATGATGCCGCGCGCGGAGAAGTTATCCTGAGCCAGCAAGTCGTTGCACTGCTCCCAGATCTCATCCGCCGTAGCCGGTGAAAGCAGCTTACCGGTAATGCCAAACGGACGGCGCAGTTCGAGGTGCGTCCAGTGATAGAGCGGGTTACCGATGGTCTGCGGCACGGTAGCCGCCCAGGCATCAAATTTCTCGCGGTCGCTTGCGTCGCCGGTACACAGGCGTTCAGCGACGCCGTTGGTGCGCATGGCGCGCCATTTATAGTGATCGCCCTTCAGCCAGATGTCATACAGGTTTTTAAAACGGTAATTGTCGGCAACCTGCTGCGGCGGTAAATGGCAGTGGTAATCAAAAATGGGCTGGTCTTTTGCGTAGTCGTGATACAGGCGGCGGGCAAATTCAGTGTCTAACAGAAAATCGTCGGTCATAAACGGTGTCATTATCGTCTTCCTCGTAACGGGAGCGGCAGAAAGCTTATGTTCAGATGCTGCAAAGTTATCACACCAATTTCCAGAGCCTGAGGTTTTTTTCGTGAGTTGGATCAATAAACCCGGACAAAAAAATCACCCCGAATGAGGTAAACCCTTCTGCAGGCCGCGTCAGAACTGGCTTCGCCTGCGCCAGATAATGCCCCTACAAAGAATCATACATTTGTGATGTCACTCACCTTTTAAAGTTGTATGACAAGTTATCTTTTCGCCGTCGCAAACACGCAGCCGACGGAATGCATTACCGGTGTCAGACATCGGATTTAACGGTACGGAAACCGACTTATGCACGCTTATTTATGGCAAGGTTCGGGCCGTTCCGGGACGTTCTCCCGGTTACGCCCCTCCCGTTACACAGCCCTCCCCCAAACCGGTGAGAGGTTGCCGTGCCCTGGCACGGAAATAACATAACGATGAGGTTTTAGATGCGTAAAATTAAAGGGTTACGTTGGTATATGATCGCACTGGTGACTCTCGGCACCGTGCTGGGCTACCTCACGCGTAACACCGTGGCAGCCGCCGCGCCCACGTTGATGGAAGAGCTGCACATCTCCACGCAGCAATACTCCTACATCATTGCCGCCTACTCCGCGGCTTATACCATCATGCAGCCTGTTGCAGGCTATGTGCTGGATATTCTCGGTACCAAAATCGGTTATGCCTTCTTCGCCATCGCCTGGGCGGTATTCTGCGGTGCAACGGCGCTAGCAGGCAGTTGGGGTGGCCTGGCGCTGGCACGCGGCGCGGTAGGTGCGGCGGAAGCGGCGATGATCCCGGCAGGGCTGAAAGCCAGCTCTGAGTGGTTCCCGGCAAAAGAGCGTTCTATTGCGGTCGGTTACTTCAACGTCGGCTCGTCCATCGGGGCGATGATTGCCCCTCCTCTGGTGGTGTGGGCCATCGTCATGCACAGCTGGCAGATGGCGTTTATTATCTCTGGCGTACTGAGCTTTGCCTGGGCCATGGCGTGGCTGGTGTTCTATAAACACCCGCGTGACCAGAAAAAACTGTCTGAAGAAGAACGCGAGTACATCATTGGCGGTCAGGAAGCGCAGCACCAGACCAACAACGGCAAAAAAATGTCCGTCTGGCAGATCCTGGGGACCCGTCAATTCTGGGGTATCGCGCTGCCACGTTTCCTGGCTGAACCAGCCTGGGGCACCTTTAACGCCTGGATCCCGCTGTTCATGTTTAAGGTCTATGGCTTTAACCTGAAAGAGATCGCCATGTTCGCCTGGATGCCCATGCTGTTCGCTGACCTGGGCTGTATCGTGGGTGGTTACCTGCCGCCACTGTTCCAGCGCTGGTTTGGGGTGAACCTGATTGTTTCCCGTAAGATGGTGGTGACCATGGGCGCACTGCTGATGATTGGCCCGGGGATGATCGGCCTGTTCACCAGCCCGTACGTGGCTATCGCCCTGCTGTGCATCGGTGGTTTTGCTCACCAGTCGTTATCCGGTGCGCTGATTACCCTCTCGTCTGACGTGTTCGGCCGTAACGAAGTGGCAACGGCCAACGGCCTGACCGGGATGGCCGCCTGGACCGCAAGTACCCTGTTTGCGCTGGTGGTGGGTGCGCTGGCGGATACCATCGGTTTCAGCCCGCTGTTTGCGGTACTGGCTATCTTCGACCTGATGGGGGCAGTCGTTATCTGGACGGTGCTGAAAAGCAAATCTGCCGACGAACTGGCGAAAGAGTCCCTCGGGGGACCGGCGACGCAGAGTTAGCATTGCTGTGCCGGGTGGCGCTGCGCTTACCCGACCTATAAAACCAGCCGCCTCCGGGCGGCTTTTTTAATGGCAAAATCTGGAGAGTGGCATGCAAAAGTGGTATAACAAATCATCCGCCGTACCCTGCCTGGAGCGCATATGGAAATCACCGAACCACGTCGTTTATATCAACAACTTGCTGCCGAGCTGAAAGATCGCATCGAGCAAGGGGTCTATCTTGTCGGTGACAAACTCCCCGCTGAGCGCTTCATAGCCGATGAAAAAAACGTGAGCCGCACCGTGGTGCGTGAAGCGATCATCATGCTGGAAGTGGAAGGTTACGTTGAGGTTCGCAAAGGTTCCGGCATTCATGTGATTTCTAATCAGCCTAAACACTCTCCTGTTGCGGACGAAAGCCTGGAATTTGCCAGCTATGGTCCGTTTGAGCTGCTCCAGGCCCGCCAGCTCATTGAAAGCAACATTGCGGAATTTGCGGCAACCCAGGTGACCAAGCAGGACATCATGAAACTGATGGAGATCCAGGAGAACGCCCGCAAGGAAAAATGTTTCCGCGATTCGGAGTGGGATCTGCAGTTCCACGTTCAGGTGGCACTGGCAACGCAAAATACCGCGCTGGCCGCAATTGTAGAAAAAATGTGGACTCAGCGCGTTCACAACCCGTACTGGAAAAAACTGCACGATCATATCGATTCACGTACGGTGGATAACTGGTGTGACGATCACGACCAAATCCTCAAGGCGCTGATTCGTAAAGATCCCCACGCCGCGAAACTGGCCATGTGGCAGCACCTCGAGAACACCAAGCAGATGCTGTTCAATGAGACCAGTGACGACTTCGAATTTAACGCCGACCGTTATCTTTTTGCGGATAATCCTGTCGTTCACCTCGATACCGCGTCAAGTCAGGCAAAATAGTTTGCCTCCGTGCTGGCAGGCGCTTCGCTGCGCCTTCCCACGCTTATGGGTAAGCAAAACATATATAGTGTCAGCCTTTGTAAATCCCCTCGCTCACTTCCAGGGCTTACGCCAAAATCATCACACCCTGCAAATTCTGTGACGCAGAACGTTGGGCTTTGTTACAATTGGATTCAATTCCTTATTTTGTAAGTTAGTGCTTGCTAACCAGCCAATTAACAGGGAACAGTGTTGGCCACACCGCAATGTGTCCGCGAGCGACCATAATGAAATCACAACAATGTCGCCGTGCTGTTTGTCCCGGATAACAGGCGTGACGTTAACCGATTTCCAGGAACACTGAATGGAACTTTTGACCCAACTACTGAATGCCCTCTGGGCTCAGGATTTCGAAACGCTGGCCAACCCTTCCATGATTGGCATGCTCTATTTTGTCCTGTTTATGATCCTGTTCCTTGAGAACGGTCTGCTGCCTGCGGCCTTTTTGCCCGGCGACAGTTTGCTGGTGCTGGTCGGCGTGCTGTGTGCCAAAGGGGCGATGGCGTTTCCGCAAACCATTTTTTTACTGACCGTCGCCGCCAGCCTCGGCTGCTGGGTGAGCTACATCCAGGGACGATGGCTTGGCAATACGCGGATCGTGCAGAACTGGCTTTCGCACCTTCCGGCACATTATCACCAGCGGGCGCACCATCTTTTCCATAAGCACGGCCTTTCCGCACTGCTGATTGGCCGCTTTATTGCGTTTGTACGTACTTTGTTGCCGACCATCGCGGGTCTGTCAGGTCTCAGCAGCACTCGCTTCCAGTTCTTTAACTGGATGAGCGGCCTGCTGTGGGTGCTGATCCTTACCACGCTGGGCTATGCGCTGGGTAAAACGCCGGTCTTCATGAAGTATGAAGATCAACTGATGTCATGCCTGATGCTGCTGCCTGTCGTCCTGCTGGTCTTCGGCCTGATCGGTTCGCTGGTTGTCCTGTGGAAGAAAAAATACGGAGCCAGGAGCTAACCATGGTTATCTCAGCGCTCTCCCTGCGTCGTTGTGCGTACGCACTGATCGCCCTGGTGCTTATCAGCGCCATGCTTCTGGTCTGGAGCGCGCTTTCGCATCAGGAGTCTACGCTGGCCATTCGCCCGGTTAATCAGGGTGTCAGCGTACCGGATGGGTTTTCTGTCTGGCACCATCTGGATGCCAACGGGATCCGCTTTAAAAGTATCACCCCACAAAACGATGTGTTACTGATCAAGTTTGACTCTCGTGCGCAGAGTGCGGCCGCGAAAGTGGTGCTTGACCGCACGCTGCCGCAGGGATACATCATTGCCCAGCAGGACGATGACAGCCGTCCAGCGGCCTGGCTGTCGCTGATTCGCGATACGTCGCATCGATTTGGATAATTACCAGGATTCCGAATCTTTTCACCCACTTTGGTGAATCCCCCGTTTACTTACTATGCTTAAGTACGCGGAGCACCCCTCAAATGTTCTCCGCTTAGTCTGGATAGCGGCGTATGCCGCAACACAATGGAAGGTTTCGATAATGAAATTCCGCATTACTCTGGCTTTGGCCCTTTTATCTTTAAGCACTGCCTCCTTCGCCACTTCTCTCTGTCAGGAGAAAGAGCAGGATATTCAGCGTGAGATCGGTTATGCCGAAAAGCACAACAATCAGCATCGTGTTGAGGGGCTGAAAAAAGCGCTGAGCGAAGTGAAAGCGAACTGTTCAGACAGCCAACTGCGTGCCGATCACCAGAAAAAAATCGCTGAACAGAAGGACGAGATAGCCGAGCGTCGTCACGACCTGCAGGAAGCGAAAGAGAAAGGGGATGCGGAAAAAATTGCCAAGCGCGAGAGAAAGCTGAAAGAAGCGCAGGACGACCTGAAAGCGCTGGAAGCTCGCGATTATTGAGTTAACGGAAATCTCAACAGGAGAAAATCATGTCAAAAGATACGACGTCTGAACATCTGCGCGCTGAACTGAAATCCCTGGCTGACACCCTTGAAGAGGTGCTGAACTCCTCCGCCGATAAGTCAAAAGAAGAGGTCAGCAAACTGCGCAGTAAAGCGGAGCAAGCGCTGAAAGAGAGCCGCTATCGCCTGGATGAAACCGGTGATGCGCTGGCAAAACAGACCCGTGAAGCCGCAGCGCGTGCTGACGAATATGTTCGCGATAATCCGTGGACGGGTGTCGGTATTGGTGCCGCAATCGGTGTGGTACTGGGCGTACTGCTGACGCGTCGTTGATATGGAAGATCCTCGTCACGCACAAGGGCCTGCTAACAACGTCCTCGGCATCGGCCAGCGTATCTTAACGACGCTGGTCGGGATTGCCGAAACGCGCGTCCGGCTGGCAGTGGTAGAGCTGGAAGAGGAGAAAGCCAACCTCTTCCAGATGCTGCTGATGCTTGGACTGACCATGCTCTTCGCCGCGTTTGGTCTGATGAGCCTGATGGTACTCATCATCTGGGCCATCGATCCGCAATATCGACTCAACGCGATGATTGCCACCACCGTCGTTTTGCTGGTTGCAGCACTGATTGGCGGTATCTGGACGATGCGCAAAGCGCGTAAGTCCACTTTCCTGCGCCATACGCGCCAGGAGCTGGCGAACGATCGCGCTCTGCTGGAGGATGACAAGCCGTGAGCGATAAAGCCGAACGTGAAAAGCGAAAAGCCTTTCTGTTAAGTCAGATCCAGCAGCAACGGCTGGATCTGTCTGCCAGCCGCCGCGACTGGATTGACGCGACGCGTCGGTTTGACCGTGGCTGGAACACCTTCCTGAGCCTGCGTTCCTGGGCTCTGGTCGGCAGCAGTGTGATGGCAATCTGGACGATCCGTCATCCGAATATGCTGATCCGTTGGGCCCGACGCGGCTTTGGTGCCTGGAGCGCCTGGCGCCTGGTGAAAGCGACGATTCGCCAGCAGCAGCTTCGGTGATAAAAGCAAAACGGTAACCCTGGTTACCGTTTTTTATTTTTACGCCCTCTCCCTGTGGGCTGAGGGATCCCCAGTAATATGGTCATGCCACCATGACCATATTACTGTA
>NZ_JACASJ010000073.1:0-26414 GCF_013391025.1 Enterobacter sp. SECR19-1250
TTCGTCGCTTCCGGTAAAAAAATTACTGGGGATCCCTCAGCCCTGTGGGAGAGGGCCAGGGTGAGGGCATCATCACCCGCGATTACGCATCACCCCTTCCTGCACCGTCGAGGCGACCAGCACGCCGTCCTGAGTATAAAACTCTCCACGTACAAACCCGCGAGCGCTGGACGCCGAGGTGCTTTCCACGCTGTAGAGCAGCCAGTCATTCATATTAAATGGACGATGGAACCACATCGAGTGATCGATCGTCGCAACCTGCATCCCTTTTTCAAGGAACCCCACGCCGTGCGGCTGCAGTGCAACCGGCAGGAAGTTAAAATCTGACGCATAGCCCAGCAGATACTGATGCACGCGGAAATCCTCTGGTACGGTGCCGTTGGCGCGGATCCAGACCTGGCGTTTCGGCTCGGCCGTATGGCCTTTCATCGGGTTATGGAATTCGACCGGACGGATCTCCAGAGGTTTATCACAAAGGAACTTCTCTTTGACCTGCGGTGGCAGTAAGTGGGCCAGCGCGCGGGCGATATCGGTCTCCGATTTGAGATCGTCCGGCGACGGTGCCGCTGGCATCGTTTTCTGGTGCTCATAACCCGGTTCTGGTGCCTGGAAAGAGGCGGTCATGTAAAAGATGGGCTTGCCATTCTGAATGGCTGCCACGCGGCGCGCGCTAAAGCTGTTGCCGTCACGCAGCACTTCCACGTCGTACACAATGGGTTTTGCGCTATCGCCAGGACGCAGAAAATAGCTGTGAAAAGAGTGCACCAGACGGTCTGCCGGGACGGTCTCCTTGGCAGCGTACAGTGCCTGTCCGACGACCTGCCCGCCGAAGACCTGACGCAAGCCCAAATCTTCGCTCTGTCCGCGAAAGAGTCCTTCCTCAATTTTTTCCAGATTCAGTAATGTCAGCAGATTGTTCAGTGCCTGACTCATAGTTGTCCTCAATAAACGCCGTGGCGAAAGATAGGCAGAGTATAACGCAGAAATGAAAGTGGTCCGACGGGTAGAATTATCTGAATATCAGGGAGAATTTAGGCATTAATCAGTGATCTGTGCCACACTTGAATACGATATGTGTTTGAAACGACATCGGATGGGATCGATCCCGCTGGTGCATTGATGATAAGGAGACTTCAATGAAACTCGTGCCCATGCTAAGTGGTGTAGCTATTGCGGTGGCGTTGTCCGCCTGTGCAGGTAAGAGCGCCCAGGTGCCGGTGCCAGCAGCAGATCCAAATGGGATTAATACACTCTCACAGCAATCCATTCAGCAACCTAATGTTTCCGGTACTATCTGGATCAAACAGCGAGTCGCTTTACCACCGGATGCGGTATTAACGGTCACGCTGTCTGATGCTTCTCTGGCCGACGCGCCGTCGAAAGTGGTGGCCCAGCGTGCTGTTCGTACCGAAGGTAAGCAGGCACCGTTTAGCTTCGTGCTGCCGTATAACCCGGCAGACGTACAGCCGAACGCCCGTATCCTTCTGAGCGCTGCGGTAACCATCAACGGTAAGCTGGTGTTTATTACCGATACGGTTCAGGAAGCCATCAACAACGGTGGGACGAAAATCGACCTGAACCTGGTGCCGGTGCAGCAAACCGAAGTGCCGATTGCACCACAGACGAACCAACCGTCTGTACCTACCCCACCGACTCAGCTGTAATGTGTTCCCCTCTCCTTCGGGGGAGGGGGTCAATACACCCAGCGATACTTCTGCAAATCAATCTGCCCTGACCCGGACACCTGTACCCCTTCTGAAAGTAATGCCTGCCTCTGGCGCTGCAAATCCGGCCCGGTGAGCGAGATGGCACCATGACGATTCACAACCCGATGCCAGGGCAATGTACTGCCTTCAGGAAGCCGTTTTAGCACGCCACCCACCTGACGCGCCGCGCGGGGGGAGCCAGCAAGACGTGCGACGTCACCATAGGTTGTCACGTAGCCCTCCGGAATGGAGGCCACAATTTGCCACACTCGCTGTGGAAAGGAGTCGTGTTCGTCCATCAGTACACCTGTGGGGATGAGTGAAGTGCCATGTTAAACGAAGATTGCGCCGATTGCTGTGCCTGTTTGCGCAAGAAACCACCATCCGGTTGCTGGCAGCTTGCAATTGACCGTTAGCACAGGGATAATGCGCCAGCGCGTTGGGTAACAACGCTCACAATGGGGGCTCTGTTGGTTCTCCCGCAACGCTACTCTGTTCACCAGGTCAGGTCCGGAAGGAAGCAGCCAGGGCAGACGACGTGTGTGCCGGGATGTAGCTGGCAGGGCCCCCACCCATTTGTGCTTCTGGCAACATCTCCCCGTTTTTTACTTCCTTCCGGCATGGCTATTCCACATAATTAACAGGGTTTAATTCGTGGTGTAATATATATTTCATCGCGCTGAAATATTACTGTCATAAACTTGTAATAATAGACTGTCATTTTATTTCTGGGCGTCTTTTTTCTGTCATAAGTTAAAAATATATATCTGGATTACATTGTTAACATCGTGTATTAAATAAAGCACTTATTCCGAAGGGAAGTGACAATCATGGCTACTGCGGTATTAAACGTTAAGATTGACGAAGCGCTAAAAGAAAGACTTCGCCACTATGCGGAAGTGAATAACGAAAACTTAAGCGTGACCACAGAGAAGTTGCTGCTGCTGGCATTTGAAGCCGCAGACGAGGTGGGAGTATCGGAAGAGGATATTGATAATCAGCATACGGAAGAAGAGAGTGTAACGCCTTTTACTCCTAAAGAAATCAAAGCTCTACGTAAACTTCTGAAGAAGAGAAAATGAAACAACAACTATCGACCGCCAGTGACTACAAAGAAGCCTGCGATCTGTTGCGTTCAGGCTACGTGAAGCATGTCCGTCTTGGCTGGAATGTAGGAAGTGATGAGTTCTTTCGTATTGCGTCTGACTGGTGTGATACCGGCGCAAAAATAAAGAAAGACGGTGAAAGTTTTGTTATTTCACTGAAAGGTTTTCCTATTCCTCCTCAGCACTGATTCCTGACTGGTGAAAACTGCTGACTGCCGTATGACAGTCAGCAGTTTTTATTTTATGATCCACTTCAAACTTTTATATTAAACAAGACTGCGTTTTACCGACGGCGCGGTTTTATTTAATGCGAGCCAAACCGGTTTGATTCGTAGCAACGCCTGCTCAAGCTCTGCCGACTCGAGCGAGAAGGGCACGCGTAAGTAGCGGTCAAACGCACCCGATAACCCAAAGCGTGTGCCGGTTCCCAGATTAATCCCCAACATCTCTGCACGTGCGGCGAGTTGTGTCGCCAGCATGCCCGGCAGCTCGATCCAGTAGGATAGCCCGCCTTCCGCCTCCTGAAACCGCCACTGGGGAAAATGTTCGCGCAGCAGTTCACCGCAGCGGTCGCGTCGCTCCTTCAGTATTTTCCGGCGCGCAGGCAGAAATGTCTCGCTATTGTTGATAAGCCACAGCGTGGCCAGCTGTTCCAGCAGCGGCGAGCCTAAATCCAGCGTATCCCGCGTCTGGGCAAGTGTGGCAATGGTGCGCGACGAGGCGCGGATCCAGCCGAGGCGCAGCCCACCCCAGAAACTTTTTCCCGCCGAACCCAGGGTGATCACCGTAGCCTGCTGGTTAAACGACGCCAGCGGCGGCGGGGGCGGTGCTTCAAACCAGAGATCGACCATCGTTTCATCGACCACCAGCGTGGTACGGGTGCGAGCGGCAATGTCGGTTATTGCCTGACGGGTGGCGATATCCATGCATCGCCCTGTTGGATTGTGAAAATCCGGCATCAGGTACGCCAGGCGCGGTGCTGTCTGTGCCAGCGTGGCGGCAAAGCCATCCGTATCCCAGCCGCTTTCCGGCAGCGACACGCCCACCGGCCGACACGATGCCCCCTGGATGGCTGCAATCGCCAGCGGATAGGTGGGATGATCGACCACGACGCGATCGCCCGGGCCGGCCATCATCCGCAGTACCAGCGCAAAACCGCTGACGGCACCATTAACCACCATCACTTCGTCTGCGCGGGTCGGCAGCCCGCGTGCGGTATAGCGAGCGGCAATGGCGTCGCGCAGAGCCGTCAGGCCGAGCTGATCGTAACCGGTCAGCGTAAGATGCTGGGTGATCGCGGTGAGCGCCCAGGTGTAAGCCTGGTGGATCTCTGGCCCGGCATTCAGGGCGGCAGTGGAGAGATCCAGCGCTGCGCTTGCCGCTGAAAGCGTCGGTACGGCACGGGTATCGGGCAGGATCACGCGTGAACCGCTGCCGTGGCGGCTCTCCAGATACCCTTCTTCTCGTAGATGGGCCAGCGCGCTGCTGATGGTCGTCCGGCTTACATCTAACGCCGTGGCCAGTTCACGTTCACCGGGCAGGCGCGTGCTCAAAGCCAGCCTGCCGTCGAGGATCAGCAGGCGCAACGCGTCGGCCAGCTGTCGCCAGAGCGGGGTTCGGGACGGGGTTTGTTGCCAGTGGCCCAAAAGGCGAACCAGCGACTGACTTCCGAAACGGCGTGATGACATATGCAGTCCACTATTTGAAAACTGGACATTAATCATAGTGCCATTTTCGAACAAGATGAAAGCCTGGTTCACTGGAGAAGCTAAAATGGTACGTCGTCTGCTGCAACTGTACGTAGGTTTAGGCCTGTATGGGCTTTCAACCGCGATGTTTATTCGTTCGGATCTGGGGGTTGACCCGTGGGATGTGTTTCACCTTGGGGTGGGATTACAGCTGGGGATGACCATCGGTACGGTGATTATTTTGACCGGCGCTGCGGTGCTGCTGCTGTGGATCCCGCTGCGTCAGATGCCTGGGCTGGGAACGCTCAGTAACGTAGTCTGTATTGGCCTGGCGGCGGATGCCTCGATGGCCCTTATCCCCGAGCTGGATCTTCTCCCCATTCGGATTGCTCTGCTGGTTGGGGGCATTGTGCTGAACGCGATAGCAACCGGTATGTATATCGGTGCCGGGTTCGGGGCGGGCCCACGCGATGGACTGATGACCGGCATTCACGCCCGGCTGGGGTGGTCAATCCGCAGCGTTCGAACCTCAATTGAAGTGAGTGTTCTGCTGATTGGCTGCGTCCTTGGCGGAACGTTTGGCGTCGGGACGGTACTGTATGCCCTGACCATCGGCCCGCTTATCCAGCTCTGTTTGCCGTGGTTCCGTCAGAAGCCGCGTACGGATAACGTTCCTCAGCCAGAGCGGGTTGTTTAATTTTGCGAAGCGCTCACAGGTATTAATAGCCGCGCTGTGCCACAATAGACGGCTCTGTTAACACCAAGCCGGAACGCATGAAAGCCATTACCCTCTATGATGTTGCCCTCCTTGCGGGGGTGTCTTATCAAACCGTTTCCCGTGTGATTAACGACGCGGAGCATGTTTCTGCCCGGACACGGGAAAAGGTGCAGCAGGCCATGGCGGAGCTGCACTATGTTCCTAACCGTGGCGCGCAGCAGCTGGCGGGCAAGCGCACCCGTACGCTGGGACTGATCACTACCGATCTGGCGCTGCACGCGCCTTCGCAAATTGTCTCTGCGGTCAAATCCCGGGCGGTAGAAAAGGGGGCGAGCGTACTGATCTCAATGGTGGAACATCCGCAACAGTGCCAGGCCGCGCTTCAGGAGCTGCTGGCGCAGTGCGTGGAAGCCCTGCTGGTGAACGTGCCGCTTGACGATCCCCATGCCGAACAACTCAAGGCACTGGCGTCGCCCGTGCCGGTGCTGTTTCTGGATGTCTCTCCGTCGGCAGCGGTCAACAGCCTGGTGTTCAATGCTGAACAGGGCGCTCGTCTGGGCGTTGAACATTTGCTGTCGCTCGGGCATCAGCGTATTGCATTGCTGAGCGGGCCGGAAAGCTCTGTTTCCGCTCGTGCCCGTCTGGCGGCATGGAAAGCCGCGCTGGCGGAAGCTGGCCTTGAGGCGGCGGCGGTGGCCTACGGCGACTGGAGCGCAGCCTGCGGTTATGAGAAGGGGCATGCGCTGTTGTCTGCTGCAACGTTACCGGATGCCATTCTGGTGGCTAACGATCAAATGGCGCTGGGAGTGATGCGGGCCTGCGCGGAAAAAGGGGTGACGATCCCGGGCCAGATATCGATAGTGGGATTTGACGATACCGCCGACAGCGCCTGGTTTTCTCCACCGCTTACCACCATCCGTCAGGCATTTCGCGAGGCAGGTGAACAAAGTGTGGAGTGGCTGCTGGCTCCCGCCCGCCATGAAGCCTGCTGGCAGGTTCAGTTGCCCGTCACGTTGATTAGCCGACAATCCAGTGCCCGTCGCACCCCGCAGCAGGCCGATCGTGAGGATCTTGCGCAGCAGCTCAAAAGCCTGGCCCTGCTGGCAGAGCAACTTGCTCGCCAGTAACACTTTTGTGATCTGACTCGCTACACGGCGATCCCACGCTTTACCGCGGCAGTTTGCCAGGGCATGTTGAATGAAATTGTGAGCGCTTCGCAAAGAGGAAAACATGTCCAATACTGTCTCGCTGACTCTCAGCGCACTTCTGGCCCGTCGGGACTGGGAAAATCCCGGCGTCACCCAGTGGAACCGGCTGGCGGCGCATGCGCCATTTCATAGCTGGCGTAATGAACACGCCGCCAGAGAGGACGCGGCATCCATCAGCCGACGTTCCCTGAATGGGGAGTGGCGATTTAGCTTCTTTTCTGCACCTGAGCAGGTTCCGCAGGCTTGGACAGGCGAAGATTGCCCGGATGCCGTTGCGATGCCGGTGCCGTCAAACTGGCAGATGCAGGGGTTTGATACACCTGTTTACACCAACGTCACCTATCCCATTCCCGTCAATCCGCCCTTTGTTCCGGCAGAGAATCCGGTCGGTTGTTACTCGCTCACATTTGAAGTGGAGGATGCGTGGCTCGAGGGCGGGCAAACCCGCATTATCTTTGATGGCGTGAACTCGGCATTTCATCTCTGGTGCAACGGTCAGTGGGTGGGGTATTCCCAGGACAGCCGTCTGCCGGCCGAATTCGATCTCTCGGGCGTATTGCGTGCTGGCCAGAACCGCCTGGCCGTGATGGTTTTGCGCTGGTGCGACGGAAGCTATCTGGAAGATCAGGACATGTGGCGCATGAGCGGGATTTTCCGCGATGTGTCGCTGCTGCATAAGCCGGAGACGTACATCGCGGATTATCAGGTTGTCACCGACCTCAATGTGGAGCTGGATCGCGCCGTGCTGAAGGTGGATGTCGCCCTGGCGGGCGCTCACTTTACGGAGTGCGAGGTGGCAATAACGCTCTGGCGCAACGGTGAACGCTGTGCCAGCGCCACCCGGCAGCCAGGCTCGGCCATTGTGGATGAACGCGGCAACTGGGCCGAGCGGTTGACGGTGGCGATCCCGGTTGCATCACCCGCCTTATGGAGTGCTGAGACCCCAGCGCTTTATCGGCTGACGATCGCGCTGCTGGACCCGCAGGGTGAGGTGCTGGAGATTGAAGCCTGTGATGTGGGTTTCCGCCGCGTTGAAGTCAGCAATGGCCAGCTGAAGCTCAACGGCAAGCCACTGCTGATCCGCGGGGTCAACCGGCATGAACATCACCCGGAAAACGGCCAGGTGATGGACGAAGCGACGATGCGTCGCGATATCGAAATCATGAAGCAGCACAACTTCAACGCCGTGCGCTGCTCGCACTACCCAAACCATCCTCTGTGGTACCGGCTTTGCGATCGCTACGGCCTGTATGTGGTTGACGAGGCCAATATCGAAACCCACGGCATGGTGCCGATGAGTCGTCTCGCTGACGATCCCCGCTGGCTGCCCGCCATGAGCGAGCGCGTGACCCGCATGGTGCAACGCGATCGTAATCATCCTTCCATTATCATCTGGTCGCTGGGCAATGAGTCTGGTCACGGTGCAAACCACGACGCGCTGTATCGCTGGCTAAAAACCGCCGATCCGACGCGCCCGGTTCAATATGAAGGCGGTGGGGCGAACACGGCGGCGACCGATATCATTTGTCCGATGTATGCCCGTGTTGATCAGGATCAGCCGTTCCCGGCGGTGCCGAAATGGTCCATTAAAAAATGGATTGGGTTGCCGGATGAAACCCGACCGCTGATCCTCTGCGAATACGCCCACGCAATGGGCAACAGCTTTGGCGGCTTCGCCAGATACTGGCAGGCATTTCGTAGCCATCCGCGTCTGCAGGGAGGATTTGTCTGGGACTGGGTCGACCAGGCGCTGACGAAGAAAGATGAAAATGGCACCTCGTTCTGGGCCTACGGCGGCGATTTTGGTGATACACCCAATGACCGACAGTTCTGCCTTAACGGGCTGGTGTTCCCCGATCGCACGCCGCACCCGGCACTGTATGAGGCTCAGCGCGCGCAGCAGTTCTTTACCTTTACGCGGGTAAGCATTTCTCCGCTGGTGGTGGACGTGCAAAGCGATTACCTGTTCCGTCATACGGATAACGAGCTGCTCAGATGGTCGGTGACCCGTGACGGAACGGTGCTGGCTAAGGGGGAGGTTACGCTCTCCATCGCGCCTCAGGAGACTCAGCGTCTGGACATCTCGCTGCCCGCGCTGACGGCAGAGCCGGGCGAGGTCTGGCTGAATGTAGAGGTGTACCAGCTGAAGGCGACGCCGTGGTCACCGGAAAACCATCGCTGCGCGTGGGATCAATGGCCACTCCCGGCACCGTTGTTTATCGCCCCGCCCGCACCGGTGGGTGTGCCGCCGGTACTGACGCAAACCGATGAGATGCTGACCCTGACGCACAAGCAGCAGCGATGGATAGTTGACCGTACCTCAGGACACCTGACGCAGTGGCTGAACAATGGCGTTGAAACGCTGCTCTCGCCGCTGACGGATAACTTTACCCGCGCGCCGCTGGACAATGATATCGGGGTCAGCGAGGCCACGCGTATCGATCCAAATGCATGGGTGGAGCGCTGGAAGGCGGCGGGGATGTACGACGTCACCCCGCGGTTGCTGCGTTGTGAAGGAGAGCAGCATGCCCGCGAGGCGGTAGTCACGACGCTGCATGCCTGGGAACATCTCGGCAAAGCGCTGTTCCTGAGCCGTAAAGTCTGGCGAGTGGACGATCAGGGTGTGCTGCACGGTGAGGTTGAGGTAGAGGTTGCGTCTGATATTCCGGAGCCTGCGCGTATTGGCCTGAGCATGCATCTTGCCCGGCCGCCGGAAGCCGTTCACTGGCTGGGGCTGGGGCCGCATGAAAACTACCCGGACAGAAAGCTGGCAGCACAGCAGGGGCGCTGGACGTTGCCGCTGCAGGCAATGCATACGCCGTACATCTTCCCGACGGAAAACGGCTTGCGGTGCGATACCCGTGAACTGGTGCTGGGGACGCATCAGTTGAACGGGCAGTTCCATTTCTCTGTGAGCCGCTACAGCCAGCAACAGCTGCGTGAGACAACCCATCACCATCTGCTGCGTGACGAGCCGGGGTATTGGCTCAATCTTGATGCGTTCCATATGGGCGTGGGTGGAGATGACTCCTGGAGCCCCAGCGTCTCGCCGGAATTCATCCTGCAAAATCGTCAGCTTCGCTATCGCTTTAGCTGGCGTCAGAACCTCAACTGACCTTAGGTGGCGGCCACGCGTTGGCCGCCTGGTTCAGGCCAGAATACCGCCTAACCCGTGCAGGATCATGTAACCCCCCACCAGGATAATCAGTGCCGCAGAGAACCACGGTGCTTTGCGAGAAAATTCGCTGAAACCCGGCCAGCGTTTTGTGGCATGTTTAAGGCTTAACGCGGCAATCGCGCCCGATGCCACCAGCGTTAACGCCAGACCAATACTGAAGCTAAATACCAGCGTGGCGCCCAGGGCAAAGTGCTTGAGCTGCAGACAGATCAGCAGGACGGTGATTGACGCCGGGCAGGGGATCAACCCGCCGGTCAGCCCAAACATCGCAATTTGCCCGGTGGTGACGTTTTGTCCGTTAAAACGACGATTGATATCCTGCGCATGGGCGCGCTGGTGGGCGTCTTGCCACTCCTCTGCAACCAGTTGATGTTCATGGTGGTGATGATCATGATGGTGGTCATGGTCATGGTCATGGTCATGGTCATGGTCATGGTGGTGATGATGATCGTGCGGCTGATTCTCCTTCCAGGTACGCCACGCCATCCACAGCGCGATCAAAACGATCAATACCCCAGAGATAAGCTGGAACCAGGGTTCAGAGGTTTGCGCATCCCAGCCGCGACCAAACCATAATCCCGCCATGGCAATGATCCAGACCACCGCGGTATGGGAAAGCGTGGCCGCCAGCCCCAACAATACCGCCTGTTTCAGCGTGCCGCGGATCGCCACAATAAAGGCCGCCATCATTGTTTTAGAGTGGCCCGGCTCAAGACCATGCAGGGCACCGAGCAGGATCGCGCTGGGAATGAATAGCCATGCGTTGCCCTGTTGCAGAAGAGAAGCAAAATCGTTCATTACAAAATCCGCACTGGAAAAGGTGCGCAGATAGTACTCCCCCCCAGTAGTTGAATACTACCCCCCAGTAGAAAAATACTCAGGGGGAGTAGGGCGTGTTATGCTTTACCCGCCAGAAGAAGAAGGATGCAGAGATGTCACATACGGTTCGTCACAAGAAGATGTTATTGACTCGCCTGAAGAAAATTCAGGGACAGAGCACCGCGCTGGAAAAAATGCTCAGTAACGACGAGCATGAGTGTGCCGAGGTATTACAGCAGCTGGCCGCGATCCGCGGTGCGGTGAATGGCATGATGCTGCAGGTGATCGAAGGCCATTTAACCGATCACGTCGTCAAAGAGTCTGAGGAAGATCAGCGTGAGGCCGATCTTGGCGTGGTTTTACAGGTGATCAAATCTTATCTGAAGTAGAAGGGGCGTTAAGGTTATTTTCTGCCCATGCCATAAATTCCGCTTTTGGCAGCGCCTTACTGTAGTACCAGCCTTGCCCGTATTGCACGCCGTGACGGTGCAGCCAGGCGAGCTGCCCTGCGGTTTCCACGCCCTCAGCAACCATCGCCAGCTTCAGTGATTTCGCCATTTCTATAATGTGTGGCGTTACGTTTTTGTACTCCAGCGCATCCACGAACGACTTATCAATTTTCAGCGTGTCGACGTCCAGATCCTGCAGATAGCTCAGGCTGGAATAGCCCGTGCCAAAATTATCGATGTAAATGGCGTGGCCCGAACGGCGAAAAGCGGCGATGGCCGGTGCGCTGATTTTGGGATCGGCAAAGCCGCGTTCGGTTAATTCAAGCGCTATCTGTTCCGGGCGGACTTGCCATTTATTGAGTAGCTGGCTCAGAAGCGGCGGCAGCTTGCCGGAGGTTAAATCTGCAGGCGCGAGGTTGACGGAGATATGCTGATCGGCATGGAGATGCAGCCAGTTGCCCATATCCTCGAACACTTTTTCGATCACCAGATGCGTGAGGCGCGAGATAAGCCCCGTTTGTTCCGCCAGCGGGACGAAACTGTCAGGCGACAGGCTACTCCCGTCAGGCTGAGGCCAGCGCGTTAGCGCCTCTGCGCCCACTATTTTCCCGCTACAGAGCGCCACAATAGGCTGGTAGTGAACCTCGAATTCGCGGTTATTGATGGCATCAAGCAGGCGGTTACGCGGTGACTGGATGCGACGCAATATCCGCAGAACAAACAGGGCGGCAAGCAGGCTTATCAGCATGCCAAACGGCACCCAGAAAAGGAGCTGCCGGTGCCAGGTTTCCGCCAGCGGTTTTAGTGCAGCCCATGCAACAACGTTTATTCCCAGCTCCGGTACGGGCTTCATGACGTACATTGCACCGTTGTACTCAACACTGACCATCTCCTGATCTTTAATCATGTCGCGGATGTGCGGATCCAGTTTGCTGCTGCTGGAGAACACGAGATGCGTTGCGTTCGCTACCAGGGCGGCATCGATAGAAATATCGGCGAAGGGGATCACATCCACCAGCGAGGCGGGATCGACCAGTACAAGATAATGTCCTTGCCCCAGCACGGCCATGTTGCGGTTGAAACCGAGTTCGTTTGGCCTCGTAAGCCACGCGCTATAGCCATCTTCCGTAATGCGCATGGGCGGCGGGAACGCGGTCGCTTTGCTGACCTGTTCCAGCGACGAGCACAGTGGCTTAAGGTTATCGGTGTATATCACTTCCTGAACATAGAGCCACGAGAAGGCGATCCGGCGCATTTCCCGTAAATGCAGATGGCTACAGGGAGGGCCTTTAAAGGTCTGCAGTTGCGTGAGCGCTTCCTTGGCCTGCCCAACAACCCTGTCCGTACGCAACAGCACGCGTGAGGCATAGCTGTCCAGCGCATCGACAAATTTTTCTTCCGCCTGGCGATGCGCCAGCCAGATACTGAGGCAAATCGGTATCAGCACAGAAAAGATCAGTATGCCAGTCACCAGGCTGACCAGATGTCGGGTTTTCATGCTGCCGTGTCCTTCCTCATATGCCCACTCCAGGGCACTGAGACGCTTGCCAGAGGAGAAAGTTTTTACCGCGAAATGATATAGTTATAGCACGTGAGCGTCATGGTTTTCGTTCCGCAGCAGCGAAATCAAAAAATATCGTCGGAAATGTGATGCACTCTCGGGGGTTGTTTTTACCGCAGAGCCTGGATATTATTTTGTTATGTTATAACAAAACATGAGTGATTCACGATGAAACCCAATATCCATCCAGCCTATCGCACCGTGGTGTTTCACGACACCAGCGCCAATGAATACTTTAAAGTTGGTTCAACCATCAAGACTGACCGCGAAATTGAACTCGACGGTGAAACCTATCCTTACATCACCATCGAGGTCTCTTCAAAATCGCATCCGTTTTATACCGGCAAACAGAAAACCTTCTCGACGGATGGCAGCGCGGCGCGCTTCCGTAAACGTTTTGGCGGCTTTCTTAATGCGAAGCGGGGGTGATCATGCAAGTACTTAACTCGTTGCGGAGTGCGAAACAGCGTCACCCGGATTGCCAGATAGTCAAACGTAAGGGACGCCTGTATGTGATTTGCAAATCAAACCCGCGCTTTAAAGCGGTGCAGGGACGTAAAAAAAGACGCTAGACGCCCGTTTCACGCCAGCTTTCCAGGGATCTTTTCTGTTTGCCATCGGCAGTAAAATTGTCGGTGGCAAGCCAGCTTTCAAAGGCGCTCGCCAGCGCTGGCCACTCTTTGTCGATAATCGAAAACCAGTCCGTATCCCGGTTATGGCCTTTGGTGACCAGCGCCTGGCGAAAACGCCCCTCAAACAAAAAGCCCAGACGCAGCGCAGCCTTGCGGGAAGGCTCATTCAGGCTGTTGCACTTCCACTCATAACGCCGGTAGCCCAGGGTATCGAACACGTATTGCATCAGCAGAAACTGCGCTTCGGTAGACATCGGCGTGCGGCTCAACAGCGGGGAAAAATGAACATGTCCCACCTCCACAACGCCATTTTTAGGGTCGATACGCATCAGGGCCAGGGTTCCCACCGGGGAGCGGGTCTGATTATCGAAGACGGTAAAGTGTATCGGGTCTGATAATTCACTCACGCTTGCCACCCATGCGGCAAATTCACCGGCGGTGGCATCGGGTTCACGCAGAAGCCATGTCCAGCTTCGGGTATCCCCGGCGAGCGAATAAGCGGCAAACAGCGCACCGGCATGCTCCACCTGCAGCGGCTCAAGCCAGCAGTAGCGGCCCTGAAGGACCACCCGGGAAGGGTGCTGACGGGGCTGCCAGTCGATTAGCGCTTCGCCCACCGGCTGCCCAAACTGATTGAAAGTATTCATCTTCATCTCCGTGACGTTGTAAAGAGTTCCAGACTAGTGAAGAAGTGGTTCCTTAAAAAGGACCAACAGGCTATGTTTTGGTGGTACCACAAGGAGGGGCGATGAATATTCCAGGCGATGAACTGTATACCTTGCTGAATACGGCGCTGAAAAACCGCGGACAAGAGACGCTGCAGCGCACGCTTTATCTTTCATTGCGGGAGTACATATTGTCCGGCAGGTTACAGTCCGGTAGTCGCCTGTCTGGTTCCAGAACGCTGGCCGGGCATCTCTCCCTTTCCCGAAACACCGTTAATGGGGCACTGGAACAGCTCACCCTCGAAGGGTATCTGTTGCGTAGCCGCCAGGGAACGCGGGTGGCACCGCTGGCGGCCCGTCAGCTCGCGCAGGATTTACCGGCACCTGCGGTTGCGCTTGCCGGGCGGGTTAGCGCACTGCCTGCCCCTGTACCGCGTAGCACGCCGGTTCTGGCCTTTACGCCGGGGACACCGGCCATCAACTATTTTCCCTTGCCGCTCTGGCGGCGCCTGTACGATCGCGTGTTGCGGGAGGAGGGAAGTACCCTGTTGGGCTACGGCGATCCCGCCGGGGAACCTGCTTTGCGGGCGGCCATTGCCCGCCACCTTGCGCTTTCCCGCGGGATTGACTGCGATGCCAGCCAGATTGTGATCACCGAAGGCGCACTGGAAGGTGTGAACCTCTGCACCCTGCTATTGAGTGAGCCGGGCGATGTTGCCTGGGTGGAAGATCCCGGCTATGCCGGCGCAAAAAGCGCCTTTGTGAAAGCGGGTTTAGCCATAACGGGAATACCGGTTGATGGAGAGGGCATGTGCTGGGAAGGAACAGAGGCGCCGTCCCCTTCGCTTATTTTTACTTCACCTTCACATCAGTTTCCGTACGGAAGTGTCCTCAGCGCGCGGCGGCGTCTGGCGTTACTGGATGTGGCGCGACAACATAACGCCTGGATTATCGAGGATGATTACGACAGTGAGTTTCGTTATAGCGGTGAGCCGGTACCGGCGATGCTGGGAATGATTAACCATGCGCCCGTTGTGTATCTGGGAACATTCAGCAAAACGTTATTCCCGTCGCTCAGAATGGGGTTTATGGTTTTCCCCCCGGCGCTGGCGAAAGCGGCACGCCCGGCCATCGGTTCGTTATTGCGCGGTGGGCATCGCGCCGAGCAGCGTACCCTGGCGCTGTTCATTGAAGAGGGTCACTATGCCCGCCATTTGGCAGCCATGCGTCGTCTCTACCGTAAACGCTACCGGCAGCTGCGTGAGGCTCTGAATGCGGAGCTTCATGTACCACACCGGATTCTGGCGGGGGAAGGGGGCATGCATCTGACGGTGGCGATTGACGGAATCGACGACAGGCAACTGGTGGAACAGGCCAGGGCGTATCAGCTGGCTCCGGCGGCATTGAGCGGGTATTACCTTGATACAAAACAGGGGCAGAGCGGTCTGGTATTAGGCTACGGGAACACATCCGCTTCACTGTATGCGTCGGCTATCCGACGCATACAGATACTGATCACGCAACAGCAGGGCGGGAAAGGGTAAAGACATCATAGAAAGAGAGCTGGCCTTTGGTTGAGACCATTTTTTGCAGTTTCTCTTTTTGTTCGGTTTCTACCGCAGGGGAGTGCAGAATGCTGTCGATCAGCTCCGGCGGGACAAAACGGGTGTTGTACCACTCGCCGTTATAGCAGACCCGGAAATCGAGCACGTCGATATCTTCATAACGATAGCGCGGATGCACATCAAAAAAGAAAAACGCGTTAAATACCACAAACAGCACCACAAGCAGCCAGACGGAGTCCACCAGCGTTTCGGATTTCAGCATGACAATCAGCGTTGCCAGCCAGGCGGCATACATTGCGACAAACAGGCCTGGATGTTTGCGAATAAAGCTAATGCTAAAGCGCGGGCGATTATCGCGCTTTTCGCGGATGTTGAGATCGTCGATGGTGGCGGTAAGCAGGCGCTGTATTTCGGTCATTTTTTGCCTTCATGATTGTTGAATACAGGGGATCTGCCTATTTTAGGGGAGCCATTTGACTGAAAAAAGTAACAGTTATGTGCTGAAAGACCATAACAGTTGACTCCCCACACCCTCACAGCATTTTGATAATTTTCGCCGGATTACCCCCGACGACGGCATTGGCCGGAACATCTTTTGTCACCACAGCGCCGGAGGCAATCACCACATTATCCCCCACCGTGACGCCCGGGTTAATCACCGCTCGTCCGCCGATCCAGACATTATTGCCAATGCGCACGGGTTTACCGTATTCCACTCCGCTGTTGCGTTCTTCGGCATCCAGCGGGTGGGTGGCCGTATAAATATGCACGCCAGGCGCGAGCATACAGTTATCACCAATATGAATAGGGCAGACATCGAGCATCACGCAGTCGAAGTTAGCGTAAAATTCTTTGCCCAGGAAAATGTTATAGCCATAGTCACAACGGAAAGCTGGCTCAATATAAGCCCCTTCACTTTGCCCCAGCAGTTCCGCCAGAATCTTCTGGCGTTCTGTTTTCTCATCGGGGGCGGAGTGGTTATAGCGGTGAACCAGATGGCGGGCGCGCAGTCGGTCGGCCCGTAATGTTTCATCACCAGGACGGTAATGTTCACCCGCAATCATTTTCTGTTTTTCTACGCTCATAGGATGCCTCTCTGGGTTCGATTACCGCAGGGTAATCGGGATAAGCCAGGAAGGGAACGTTCCCGAAAAGCGCGTGTGACTAAAGTCACAACATTGTTGCTAATGATCACGTTTTACACGGAGACCTGGCTTTAACACCGGGATCGTAATTCGAAAGGTATAAACAACTAAGAGAGTGGCGTAGAACCTCTACAGACACACTGCAACAACTAACGGACAAATTTCCACACGGAAGGAGGGATTTTGTCATACAGTTTATTCATGGTCAGCTCGGCAAGACGATGGTCAGCGGCTGAATAAAATACGGTCAGTTCATTATCAGAAAGCTCGTATTTATTTTTTTCAATCACGCGTTCGAGTGTGTCAATTGACTGACAACGTCGTAAGCGCATCAAATAATCGGTTTTTGTGAGTGGTTTATCAGACATAAATTCACCTTAGTCATTGTAATAATTTTAACAGGAAAGGCTAACCGGGTTAGCTCTGCTCACGTTGACGAAACAGCGGAATAGTCGGTTTCCAGATTTACGCCATTTCTGCAAATCCTGCGCGTTAATGCCGTAGCTGCTGAACAACATAAAGGTGTCATCCAGGTATTCGTCAATTTGCTCAATCAGTTTATTATCTTCATTGTACTTAATTTTATAATTAAGTGCGAAGGTCGCGATATGCTCTATCAACTCATTCAATTGCAAATTGATGGCCGATGTTGGATCGTTCACCCAGCCATGATTACTTTCATCAAGATTGGCAAGGCAGTCATGGTACAAGGATTCGCAGAGAAATTTCAACTGCGCGATATCATGCCTTTTTGGCGAGTACTCGTCCATAGCGCATCCCCTTCTGAGTGATTTCTTACTCACCGAACATCATTGTCGGGATGGATACAACCTACTTAGCTCTACGGGTGCTGTGCTCCTGTTCACTCTAACTATAAGCCACTCTGATCAGGATTTCACCGCGCTATTACGAAAAATTACAATTAAAATCAGAGTCTGCGAGCGTTTACGCAATAGTACATCCTAAGATGAACACTTTTATCCAAATTAACGCTGGTTTTTTTTCGCTTCCTTACGTTTCATTGATTTAGCGTAAACACGCGGAAAAAGTCCGGATTCAGAATTTTCTTTGTATGGACTTGTTATTAGGAATATTCCTAATAAGTTAAGCGGCGAAATGGAATTAAAACAATCCTGAGTTCGCCCATTAAGTTTTCTACTAATTATGATATGCCTTTTAAACATGGCATAAAATAAATAAAACGACAATAAGCGTATTTTATGATTTTTTTCAGAAATGAAAAAGGCCGCTAATGCGGCCTTTTTATCATGTGAAACCGGTATCAGTGAGGTTCTACCGAATGACTGTGTTCAATATCTTCATTCTTCCGGCTGAAGCGGCGGCGAACCACCACAAAGAACACCGGTACGAAGAAGATAGCCAGTACGGTCGCGGTGATCATACCGCCCATTACCCCGGTACCTACCGCGTTCTGTGCGCCGGAACCCGCACCAGAGCTGATAACCAGCGGCAGTACCCCGAGGATAAATGCCAGTGAGGTCATCAGAATAGGGCGCAGACGCATACGAACAGCTTCAAGCGTGGCTTCGATCAGGCCTTTACCTTCTTTCTCCATTAGATCTTTGGCGAATTCGACGATAAGTATCGCGTTCTTCGCCGACAAGCCAATGGTTGTCAGCAGGCCTACCTGGAAGTACACGTCGTTGGTCAGTCCACGGAACGTTGCGGCCAGCAGCGCACCGATAACCCCCAATGGCACCACCAGCATAACGGAGAACGGAATTGACCAGCTCTCATACAGTGCCGCCAGACACAGGAACACCACAATCAGTGAAATGGCGTACAGGGCAGGGGCCTGGTTACCGGACAGACGTTCCTGATAGGACATACCGGTCCAGTCATAGCCAATACCCGCAGGCAGCTTGCTGGCTAACTCTTCCATCAGGTTCATGGCTTCACCGGTGCTTCGACCCGGCGCGGCCTGACCCAGAATTTCCATGGATGGCAGCCCGTTATAACGTTCCAGACGCGGTGAACCGTATTCCCAGCGCGACGTCGAGAAGGCTGAGAACGGCACCATCTGGCCATCGCTGCCGCGAACGTACCAGTTGTTGATATCGTTCGGCAACATACGGTATTGCGCTTCAGACATCACGTACACTTTCTTCACACGACCGCGGTCGATGAAGTCGTTAACGTAGCTACCGCCCCAGGCTGCGCCCAGTGTGGTATTGATGTCGCTGATGGATACACCCAGCGCCTGCGCTTTCTCCTGGTCGATGTCGATCTTGTACTGCGGCGTATCTTCCAGGCCGTTAGGACGCACGCCGACCAGCAGATCAGGGTGTTTAGCCACTTCGCCAAACAGCTGGTTACGCGCCTGAGTCAGTTTCTCGTGGCCCAGACCGCCCTGGTCAATCAGCTGGAAGTCGAAACCGGTCGCCGTACCCAGTTCAACGATCGCTGGCAGGTTAAAGGCGAAGACCATCGCATCTTTAATCTGCGAGAAGGTGCCCATTGCACGGCCGGTGATCGCTTCAACCTTGTTCTCTTCGCCCGGACGTTCAGACCAGTCTTTCAGTGAAACGAAGGCGATACCGGTGTTCTGACCACGACCCGCAAAGCCAAAGCCGTTAACCGCAAACACGGATTCAACGTTCGCTTTTTCTTTGGTGAGGTAGTAGTCCGTCACTTCATCCAGCACTTTCTGGGTACGTTCTTGCGATGCACCCGCCGGAAGCTGCGCCATCGTCAGGAATACGCCCTGGTCTTCATCTGGCAGGAACGAGCTTGGCAGACGAACGAACAGATAGGCCATGCCCACCACGACGATGATATAGAGCAGCAGATAACGACCGGTGCTGCGCAGAATGTTCCCCACGCTGTCGGTATAGTGATGCGTGCTCTTATCAAACATGCGGTTAAACCAGCCGAAGAACCCTTTGTGCTCGCCGTGACCGCCTTTCTGAATCGGTTTCAGCATGGTTGCACACAGCGCAGGCGTCAGGATCAACGCCACCAGCACCGACAGCGCCATCGCAGAAACGATGGTAATGGAGAACTGACGGTAAATCGCACCGGTAGAGCCCCCGAAGAAGGCCATCGGAATAAATACGGCGGACAGCACCATCGCGATACCGACCAGCGCGCCCTGGATCTGGCCCATGGATTTACGGGTTGCTTCCTTCGGCGGCAGACCTTCTTCCGCCATGACGCGCTCGACGTTTTCTACCACCACGATGGCGTCATCCACCAGCAAGCCGATGGCGAGCACCATCCCGAACATCGTCAGGGTGTTTATCGAGTAGCCAAATATTGCCAGTATGGCGAAGGTTCCGAGCAAGACGACCGGTACGGCGATGGTTGGAATCAACGTCGCGCGGAAGTTCTGCAGGAACAGATACATCACGAGGAAGACCAGGATGATCGCTTCTACCAGGGTTTTAACCACTTCGTGAATCGAAATTTTAACGAATGGCGTGGTGTCATACGGATAAACGATCTTCAGACCTGACGGGAAGAACGGTTCCATCTTCTTCAGTTCTGCACGGATAGCCGTTGCGGTGTCCAAGGCGTTAGCACCGGTCGCCAGTTTGATACCCAGACCAGAAGCCGGTTTGCCGTTAAACTTCGCAATGATGTCGTAGTTTTCGCCACCCAGCTCCACTTTTGCCACGTCACGCAGGCGAACCTGCGAACCGTCCTGATTCACTTTCAGCAGAATTTTGCTGAATTCATCGGCGGAGGTCAGACGGGTTTGCGCGATGATGGACGCGTTAAGCTGCTGGCCTTTCACCGGCGGCGTACCGCCTAACTGACCGGCTGCAACCTGGGCGTTCTGTGCTTTAATGGCGTTGATGACGTCAACCGGCGTCAGCTGGAAGTTGTTCAGTTTGTTCGGGTCCATCCAGATACGCATCGCGTACTGGGAACCAAACAGCTGAACGTCACCCACACCTGAAGTACGGCTGATGGCGTCCTTCATGTTGGCGCCCACGTAGTCGGAAATATCCTCCTGCGTCATGGTGCCGTTGGTGTTGATAACGCCAACAACCATCAGGAAGCTACTGGACGATTTCTCGACGCTCACACCCTGCTGTTGTACTTCCTGCGGCAGCAGCGGCATCGCCAGCTGCAGTTTGTTCTGCACCTGAACCTGCGCGATGTCAGCATCAGTACCAGACTCGAAGGTCAGGGTGATCTGAACCGTACCGGTGGAGTCACTGTTTGAGGACATGTACATCAGGTTATCGATACCGTTCATGTTCTGTTCGATAACCTGCGTAACGGTATCCTGCACCGTTTTCGCATCCGCCCCCGGGTAGGTTGCGGAGATCGTCACCGCCGGTGGCGCAATGGTCGGATATTGCGCAACAGGCAGCTTCAGGATCGCAAGTCCCCCGGCCAGCATGATAATAATGGCGATCACCCATGCGAATATGGGGCGATCGATAAAGAAATTAGGCATGTCTTAACGGCTCCTGTTTAAGTTAAGACTTGGTTTGTTCTGACTGGCCAGCGGCCGAAGCTTGTTGTTTATCGTCAGACTTCACTTCCTGTGCTTTAACCTGCGCGCCAGGACGAACTTTTTGCAAACCAGTAACAATCACGCGATCGCCATCTTTCAGACCGTCCGTCACCAGCCACTTATCGCCAATCGCCTGCGTAGCAGTGATATTGCGCATTTCGACTTTGTCACCAGCGCCAACAACCATTGCGCTCGCATCGCCGCGTGGCGTACGGGTCACACCCTGCTGTGGAACCAGAAGTGCGGTTGGGTTAGTACCTTCTTCCAGACGTGCGCGAACGAACATACCTGGCAACAGGGTGTGGTCAGGGTTCGGGAAGATCGCACGTAAGGTGATGGAACCGGTGGTCTGGTCGACCGTTACATCAGAGAATTCCAGCGTACCCGCCTGTGGATATTTGATGCCGTCGTTAGTGACCAGCTCCACTTTGGCTTTACCGTTCTCCTGCTTCAGGGTGCCGTTTGCCAGCTCTTGTTTCAGTCGCAGGAAATCGTTGCTGGACTGCGTCACGTCAACGTAGATCGGATCAAGCTGCTGCACGGTTGCCATCGCTGTGGCCTGACCGTTTTGCACCAGTGCCCCTTCCGTCACGGAGGATTTACCAATACGACCGCTGATAGGGGAGGTCACTTTGGTATAGGCCAGGTTGATGCGCGCGGTTTCGACAGCTGCTTTTGCTGCCACAACGGCCGCGTTAGCCTGCTGTGCATCCGCCAGGGCTGTGTCGTAGTCCTGTTGGCTGATGTACTGCGTACCGAGCAGTTTTTTGTAACGATTCAACGTCAGCTGAGAGATTTTGGCCGCCGCTTCCGCTTTCGCCAGGTCGCCTTTCGCGCTTTCATACGACGCCTGATACGTTGCGGGATCAATCTGATACAGAGACTCACCGGCTTGCACATCGCCGCCTTCGGTAAAGTTACGTTTCAGGATAATGCCGCTCACCTGAGGACGAACTTCTGCAATGCGATAAGCACTTGTGCGGCCAGGCAATTCGGTGGTGATCTGAAGAGGTTCGGATTTGAGCGTCACAACGCCAACTTCTGGCATCTGCTGCGCTCCTTGCTGAGCCTGTTTGTCGTCACATCCTGTAAGCGCTAAGCTGCCTGAGAGCATCAGAACGACCGCCAGAGGCGTTAACCCTCTGTTTTTGTTCATATGTAAACCTCGAGTGTCCGATTTCAAATTGATCAATGGTCCTGAGTCCAAAAACCCATTGCTGCGTTTATATTATAGTCATGCTATGGTACATACATTCACAAATGTATGTAAATCTGACGCCTGTAAATTCACCCACTTATGGCACGAAAAACCAAACAACAAGCGCTTGAAACCCGACAACACATTCTGGATGTGGCAATCCGCTTATTTTCTCAGCAAGGTGTTTCGTCAACCTCGCTGGCACAGATTGCTCAGGCCGCTGGCGTTACGCGGGGAGCGATTTACTGGCATTTTAAAGACAAGTCAGATCTGTTCAGTGAAATCTGGGAGCTTTCAGAGTCCAGCATTAGCGATCTCGAGAGTGAGTATCGGGCAAAATTCCCTGACGATCCACTCTCAGTATTAAGAGAAATATTAGTATATATCCTTGAAGCGACGGTAGTTGAAGAGCGCCGTCGGTTAATGATGGAAATTATTTTCCATAAATGTGAGTTTGTGGGAGAGATGGCTGTTGTGCAGCAGGCGCAACGCAGCCTCAGCCTGGAAAGCTATGACCGCATTGAACAGAACCTGAACCAGTGCATGCAGGCTAAACTGCTACCGGCCAATCTCCTGACCCGCCGGGCGGCTATTCTGATGCGCAGCTACATTTCGGGCCTGATGGAAAACTGGCTTTTCGCCCCGCAATCCTTTGACTTAAAAGCGGAAGCCCGCAGCTACGTGGCGATTTTACTGGAAATGCTACAGCTCTGCCCGACGCTGCGCAGCGACGCGCCTTCGCTCACTGTCTGAGCCATTTCCAGGATTTATCTCAGAGGCTCACGTTCGCGCTATTCTGCTTCAGGCGAGCGTGATATTCTGCACGCCGGACTATTTTCGGTCATCTTCTGACATCACTCACGACTATGCTGCACACCAATCGCTCGCAACATCCTGTTTTTGCACTACTCTTCGCGACGCTGTTTTTCTTCGCAACGGCACCGCTTTCCTGGGCCCGCGCCGATAACGGCAATGACATTCCATCACGTGCTGATGTTCAGTCGCAGCTCGACGCCCTGAATAAACAAAAAGATCTCACGCCGCAGGACAAACTCGTTCAGCAGGATCTGACGGAAACGCTGGAATCACTGGATAAAATCGATCGCGTTAAAGCGGAAACCACCCAGCTTCGTCAGAAGGTGGCGCAGGCGCCTGAAAACATGCGTAAAGCAACGGATTCGCTAAATGCCCTGAGCGACGTGGATAACGACGACGAAACGCGCAAAACGCTGGCAACGCTGTCGCTGCGTCAGCTGGAGTCACGCGTCGCACAACTGCTCGACGACCTGCAAACCGCACAGTCGGATCTCGCCACCTACAACAGTCAGCTTGTCTCTTTGCAGACTCAGCCCGAGCGCGTACAAAACGCGATGTACGCCGCGTCTCAGCAACTGCAGCAAATCCGCAACCGCCTTAACGGCACCACGGTGGGTGAAGGCACGCTGCGCCCGACGCAGCAAACGCTGCTGCTGGTTCAGCAGTCGTTACTGAATGCGCAAATTGAACAGCAGCGTAAAAGCCTGGAAGGGAATACGGTGCTGCAGGACACGCTACAAAAACAGCGTGATTACGTGACCGCCAACATTAACCGTCTGGAACACCAGCTTCAGCTGTTGCAGGAGGCGGTGAACAGCAAGCGCCTGACGCTGACGGAAAAAACCGCCCAGGAGGCGGTATCGCCGGACGAAACCGCCCGCATCCAGGCCAATCCGCTGGTGAAGCAGGAGCTCGACGCAAACCATCAGCTGAGCGAGCGCCTGATTCAGGCGACCGAAAACGGTAACTCGCTGGTTCAACAGAACATTAAAGTTAAAAACTGGCTGGACCGCGCGCTCCAGGCGGAACGTAACATCAAAGAGCAAATTGCGGTGCTGAAAGGCAGCCTTCTGCTGTCACGCATTCTTTATCAGCAACAACAGACGCTGCCCTCTGCCGACGAGCTGGAGGACATGACCAACCGCATTGCGGATTTACGTCTGGAACAGTTTGACGTCAACCAGCAGCGCGATGCCCTTTTCCAGAGCGATACCTTTGTCGCCAAAATAGAAGAGGGCCACTCCAGTGAAGTGAACCCGGAAGTGCACGACGCACTGTTGCAGGTGGTGGATATGCGCCGCGAGCTGCTTGACCAGCTCAATAAACAGCTGGGTAACCAGCTGATGATGGCGATTAACCTGCAGATCAACCAGCAGCAGCTGGTGAGCGTTTCTAAAAGTCTGCAGGAGATTTTAACCCAGCAGATTTTCTGGGTTAACAGCAACAAACCGATGGACTGGGACTGGGTTAAATCCTTCCCCGAAACGCTGAAAACGCAGATTAAAAGCATGAAAATCACCGGGAACTGGGAGAAAGCCTGGCCCGCGGTGATGATTGCCTTCCTGGCGGGATTACCGCTGCTGCTGATTGCGGGCGTGATCCGCTGGCGTCTGGGATGGCTGAAGAACTATCAGGCGAAGCTGGCCTCAGAAGTGGGGCAACTGCGAAATGACAGCCAGCTGCATACGCCAAAAGCGATTCTGATCGATCTCATTCGCGCGCTGCCGGTGTGCCTGATCATCCTGGCGGTTGGCCTGATCCTGCTCACCATGCAGCTCAACGTCAGCGATTTGCTGTGGGCTTTCAGTAAAAAGCTGGCCCTGTTCTGGCTGGTGTTTGGTCTGTGCTGGAAGGTGCTGGAAAAAGACGGCGTGGCGGTGCGTCACTTCAATATGCCACAGCAACTGACCAGCCACTGGCGTCGTCAGATTGTCCGCATCAGCCTGGCGCTCCTGCCGCTGCACTTCTGGTCGGTGGTTTCCGAGCTTTCTCCGCTGCATCTGATGGATGACGTTCTGGGTCAGCTGGTCATTCTGCTGAACCTGCTGTTGATTGCCATCCTGATGTGGCCGATGTGCCGCGATAGCTGGCGTGATAAAGAGTCCCACAACCTGCGCCTCGCCACCGTCACGGTGCTGGCAATCATTCCGCTGGCGCTGATGGTGCTCACGGCGACGGGCTACTTCTACACCACGTTGCGCCTGTCCGGCCGCTGGATAGAAACCGTCTATCTGGTGATCGTCTGGAATCTGCTCTACCAGACCGTACTGCGCGGTCTGAGCGTGGCGGCTCGCCGTATCGCTTATCGCCGCGCCATTGCGCGTCGTCAGCATCAGGTGAAAGAGGGCGCCGAAGGCGCGGAGCCGCAGGAAGAGCCGACCATCGCGCTGGAGCAGGTTAACCAGCAGACGCTGCGTATCACCATGCTGGTGATGATTGCCCTGTTCGCGGTGATGTTCTGGGCCATCTGGTCTGATTTGATTACCGTCTTTGCCTATCTCGACAGTATCACTCTCTGGCAGTACAGCGGGACCGAAGCAGGCGCTGCGGTGATGAAAAGCGTCACCATGGGCAGCCTGCTGTTTGCGGTGGTGTCGTCGATGGTGGCCTGGGCGCTGATTCGAAACCTGCCGGGTCTGCTGGAGGTGCTGGTGCTGTCGCGCCTGAACCTGCGTCAGGGGGCGTCCTATGCCATTACCACCATCCTTAACTACGTCATCATTATTGTCGGGGCGATGACGGTCTTCGGCTCGCTGGGCGTGTCATGGGATAAACTGCAGTGGCTGGCGGCAGCTCTCTCTGTGGGTCTCGGTTTTGGCCTGCAGGAGATTTTCGGTAACTTCGTTTCCGGCCTGATCATCCTGTTCGAACGTCCGGTGCGAATCGGCGATACGGTGACCATCGGGACCTTCTCCGGTACCGTCAGCAAGATCCGCATTCGTGCGACCACCATTACCGACTTCGATCGCAAAGAGGTGATTATCCCGAACAAAGCGTTCGTGACCGAGCGTCTGATCAACTGGTCGCTCTCTGATACGACGACGCGTGTGGTGATCCGCCTCGGCGTAGCCTACGGTTCGGATCTGGATAAGGTGAAAGAGGTATTGCTGAAGGCCGCAAAAGAGCATCCAAAGGTCATGCACGAGCCGGCGCCAGACGTCTTCTTCACCACCTTTGGGGCGAGCACGCTGGATCACGAGCTGCGTTTATACGTGCGTGAGCTTCGCGATCGCAGCTACACCGTGGATGAACTGAACCGCTCCATCGACCGTCTGTGCCGTGAAAACAATATCAATATTGCTTTCAACCAGCTTGAGGTTCACCTGCATAACGAGAAAGGTGACGAGCATACGGAAGTGAAGCGTGAGATTAAGGGTGACGATCCGACTCCCGCCTGAACTATTTTCCCTCTCCCGGTGGGCTGAGGGATCCCCAGTAATATGGTCATGCCACCATGACCATATTACTGTA